>CAJMQE010000115.1 GCA_905215405.1 uncultured bacterium | reverse complement strand
ACGGTGGTGTGGGAGGACGGTAAATAAAATAATTATTTACCTCCTACCCGATTTAGTATAAATCATTTATTACGATCATATGATAGTGATATGTCTGGTTCAAAATAATGATAAATTACTTTTTACTTCTGTATCTAGCTTTTGAATCAAGGATCTTCTTTCTGATTCTGAGTGAATCAGGTGTAACTTCAAGAAGTTCATCAACATCGATGTAATCAAGTGCTTCTTCAAGGCTCAGTACTCTAGGAGTTGTAAGCTTAAGTGCATCATCAGCACCTGAAGAACGTGTATTTGTAAGATGTTTTGTCTTACATACATTAACGTCGATATCCTCAGCACGGGCATTCTGTCCAACAATCATACCAGCATATACTTTTTCACCAGGTCCGATGAAGAGTGTACCACGTTCCTGAGCTGCGAACAGACCATAAGTTACAGCTTCACCAGTTTCGAATGCAATCAGAGAACCCTGTTTTCTGTACTGGATTTCACCTTTGTATGGTTCATAACCTTCAAAAGCAGTATTGATAATACCATTACCTTTTGTATCAGTCATGAATTCACCACGGTATCCGATCAGACCTCTTGATGGAATAGAGAACTGTAATCTTGTGTAGCCACCATTTAATGGAGCCATACCAAGAAGTTCACCTTTTCTCTGACTTAACTTTTGAATAACACTACCTGAAAATTCTTCAGGAACATCAATATAAGCAGTTTCGATTGGCTCTAATTTTTTACCACGTTCATCAGTGTGATATAAAACTTCTGCTTTACTTACTGCAAATTCATATCCTTCACGTCTCATGTTTTCAACGAGGACAGAAAGATGAAGTTCACCACGGCCAGAAACCTTGAATGAGTTTTCTGCGTTTGGATTATCTTCAACACGAAGGCTGACATCAGTATTTAATTCTCTAAATAATCTGTCTCTTAAATGTCTTGATGTTACGAATTTACCTTCCTGACCAGCAAGTGGACTGTCGTTTACAAGGAAGTCCATAGAAAGAGTTGGTTCAGAAATCTTCTGGAATGGGATAGCAACTGGGTTCTCAGGAGAACAGATTGTATCACCAATGTGAATATCAGGAATACCAGCGATTGCTACGATAGCACCAATCTTGGCTTCTTCAACTTCAATTTTGTTTAAGCCGCTGAATTCATACAGCTTAGTAATTCTAACACGTTTGTGAATAGATTCATCATGGTGGTTAACAAGCATTACTTCCTGGTTAACCTTCAGAGAACCGTTATCAACTTTACCTACACCGATACGTCCAACGTAATCGTTGTAATCAATAGTACTGATCAGAACCTGTGTATCTGCATCTGGATCACCTTCTGGTGCTGGGATGTTGTTTAAGATACATTCGAAAAGAGGTACCATGTCTGTTCTTTCATCATCAAGGTTTGCCATAGCATAACCATTTCTTGCAGAAGCAAAAATGAATGGACAGTCGAGCTGTTCATCTGTTGCATCAAGATCCATGAATAATTCAAGGATTTCATCAATAACTTCATTTGGTCTTGCTTCAGGACGATCGATTTTGTTAATGCAGACGATAACTGATAAGTTCAGTGCAAGTGCTTTTGTTAAAACGAACTTAGTCTGAGGCATAACACCTTCATAAGCATCGACAACAAGAACAACACCGTTTACCATCTTAAGAACTCGTTCTACTTCACCACCGAAATCAGCATGACCCGGAGTATCAATGATATTAATTTTTGTGTCTTTATAATGAATAGCAGTATTTTTTGAAAGAATAGTGATACCACGTTCACGTTCAATATCATTTGAATCCATGACACGTTCTTCTACTTCCTGGTTTTTACGGAAAGTACCGCTCTGTTTTAAAAGTTCATCAACAAGTGTGGTCTTACCATGATCTACGTGGGCAATAATTGCAATGTTTCTTACATCTTCACGTTTTATTTTCATTTGAATGTTCCTTCCTATAATAAATGTGAATCTACGAATATAGTAACCATAACTTTTTAATTTTATCATATTCTGTAGAAAATGCAAGGTGTAAAAAGTAATAAGTTTTTTGTATACAATTAGTAATGTTTTAGATATTAATGCGACACACTCCTAAAAAGTACAAATAATATTAAAATTCTTACAAAAAAATGAAAAAATTCCAACTTTTTTTACCAAAAAGTGGTATATTTGATGTTGAGTATGCATATACTTATTAAGAACAAAATAATAAAGCACTATAAGTAGCAGACGAAGGGAGAAATACGCAATGATTGACAAAGTAATTGAAAACAACAAGGTTTGTATTGTGGGAGAGGTGATTTCCGATTTCCAGTACAGCCATGAAGTCTTTGGGGAGGGCTTCTACATTGTGAAAGTCTCAGTGAACAGACTGAGTAACATGGCGGATATTGTTCCGTTATTAATTTCAGAAAGATTAATTGATATAACGAAGGATTATAAGGGAGAAACGATTGAAGCAATTGGACAGTTCAGATCGTATAACCGGCATGAAGGCGCAAAGAACAGACTGGTTCTTTCTATATTTGTAAGAGAATTCCAGTTTGTCGATGAAGTACCTGAAGAACAGGTAAAATCAAATCAGATCTATCTGGATGGTTACATTTGTAAACCACCTATTTATAGAAAGACACCTCTTGGCCGTGAGATCGCAGATATCCTGATTGCAGTAAATCGTCCATATGGAAAATCCGATTACATACCTTGTATTGCGTGGGGGCGTAATGCTAGATATGCTTCAACTCTTGAAGTTGGTACACATCTATTAGTCTGGGGTCGAGTACAGAGCAGAGAGTACACCAAGAAGTTAAATGAAGAAGATGTTGAAAAGAGAGTTGCTTACGAAGTATCTGTAAGTAAGATCGAAGTAGTAGACAGAGAGTGATTTGAAAAACAATCACAGTAATGAGACTGATAAGGGTGGTCCGTAGCCAGAAGCGGTGGCAGCGGAATCAGTTTTTAGTTGGTGCTTAAAAAGTTCGAAGCTTTGCGGGAAAGTTATAAATAATTAAAACTGAAATTACAGAGGCGCATCATTTTTGATGCGTCTTTGTTTTTTTCTTACATATTAAATATAGGATCAGACATACTTATATGAAAGATGTATAAAGGATGTACTATTTTTACAGGTCACTGTGTTGACACTATTTTAGGTTAGTGCTATAGTTAGAGAAGTTAATAGTAGAGGTTGCGTTATTTATGAGTAATTTGTTGGATGTTTCAGGAACAGTTGAAAACAGAAGAAAGGAGATAACGCCGAAGTATGACAGAAACTGAGACTGCCGTGCTGGGCATACAGTGAACAATTGTATGACTGTCATCATTTTTGATGGAGGGCTACTTGAAGAATAATATTTCACTTCGTTCTTTAAGAGCTGTCCGAAAGGTCAGCTCTTTATTTTTTCTTTATGGTACTTTTTACAAGGTGATGCTCTATTAATGGTGAAAAAACCATTGATGTAACGCTTTAGTTACTAATTAAATAATATAAAACATAGGTTTTATACTTTAATTTCAGGAGGATTTAGTATGTCTATTTTCAAAGGAGCAGGTGTTGCGATAATTACACCAATGAAAGCAAACGGTGAAGTTAATTATGAAAAAATGGGAGAATTCCTTGATTTTCAGATAAACAACGGAACGGATGCAATTGTTGTATGTGGAACAACAGGGGAAGCTGCAACATTAACACATGAAGAACATTTAGATGTAATCAGATTTACAGCGGACTATGTAAAAAAGAGAATTCCTGTTATTGCAGGAACTGGTTCTAACTGTACTGAAACAGCAATCTATCTTTCTAAGGAAGCTCAGCAGGCAAATGTAGACGGATTACTGGTGGTTACTCCATATTATAATAAAGCAACGCAGAAAGGCCTTGTATCACATTATGAAGCAGTCGCTAAATCAGTAGATCTGCCAATCATTATGTATAATGTACCATCCAGAACAGGATGTAATATTCAGCCGGAAACAGTCGCAAAACTGGTGAAAAATGTAGATAACATTGTTGGTCTGAAAGCTGCTACAGGTAATATCTCACAGGCAGCAAAGGTAATGGCTCTGACAGATGGTCAGGTCGATATGTATTCTGGAAACGATGATCAGATCGTGCCAATTCTTTCACTAGGTGGAAAGGGTGTTATTTCGGTCCTGTCAAATGTAGCTCCTCAGAAAGCACATGACATTGTTGCTAATTTCCTGAAAGGGGATATTGAAGCAAGCCGTAAATTACAGTTAGAAGCAATCGAATTGATCGAGGCACTGTTCTGTGAAGTAAATCCTATTCCGGTAAAACATGCTCTGAATCTGATGGGAATGGAAGTTGGACCACTTAGAATGCCACTTTCTCCAATGGAACCGGAAAATCTGGAAAGACTCAGAAATGCAATGAAAAATTATGGCCTTCTGAAATAATCTTACTAAGAACGGATCAAAGTATTAATAATGAAAAAAAGCGGCTGCGGAAGAAATGTGTCCGCGGTCGCTACAAAGTATAAATGTTGAAAGAAAATAAGAAATAAAGGATGAAATGCGAACTGCCAGAGATTCTTTCAGCGATAGACAGGAGCAGGCTCATAACAATATTTAATATCAAGTTTGATAGCAATGTCTGATGATAATAGTTCACGGCTAGATGGAATGTTATATTTCATAAGAGTATTTCTTAATGATTTTATAACGACATTTTACAAGAATAGTTAACAGCAGATAAAAACATCAAATCATATAGGATATATAGTCAGAATTTTAGGTAAACAGTTATGAGAAGCATAGGTGTAAAAATGACAAGAATTATTATGCATGGTTGCAATGGAAAAATGGGACAGGTTATCACGAACCTGTTAAAAGATGATCAGGATGCACAGATCGTTGCAGGAATTGATCCATTTGATAATGGACATAACAGCTACCCGGTATTTCCATCTATTGATACCTGCGTTGTAAAGGCGGATGTAATTATTGATTTTGCAGCAGCAAAGGCAATGGATTCATTACTGGATTATAGTGTAAAAGAACAGGTTCCAGTTGTTATCTGTACAACAGGTCTGAGTGATGAACAACTCAAGAAAATTGAGGAAGCAAGCAAGAAAGTAGCTGTTTTAAAATCAGCAAATATGTCACTTGGTATCAACACACTTTTTAAATTATTAAAGCAGGCAGTCAAAGTACTTGCACCAGCAGGATTTGATATGGAAATCGTTGAAAAGCATCACAATCAGAAAGTAGATGCACCAAGCGGAACGGCACTTGCACTTGCAGATGCTATGAAGTCAGAATTATCAGATGATTATTTCTATAAATATGACAGAAGTCAGGTAAGAGAAAAGAGAGATCCAAAGGAAATCGGAATTTCAGCAGTCAGAGGTGGAACAATCGTTGGTGAGCATGAAGTTATCTTTGCAGGTGAGGATGAAGTAATTGAATTCAAGCATACTGCTTATTCAAAAGCAATCTTTGCAAAGGGAGCTATTGAAGCCGCAAAATATCTTGCTGGAAAGCCGGCTGGATTTTATGATATGTCAGATGTAATCGGCTGATTTATAAAAAAATGTGTTCTTACTAGTCGCGTTTGGGAGAAGTTCATTCTTCCAGAGGTCGCTATCAAGAACACATTTTTTTGTTTGTATTGCCTGTAAGAGCAGGTAAAAGGGTTAAATAAAAAGACCATCTTCATATGAAGCTGTGCTAACAGGTAAATTTATGGATCAGAGATTAAAATACTCCACTTTTTCAAGAACTGAGAATCCACATTTTTGGTAAAGGTGAAATGCAGCTGGATTCAGGCTGGTAACTTGCAGAATCAATGGCTGTGAATATTCTTTAAAATAATCGTTTATACTATACAGCATAAGCAGGAAGCCATATCCGTTCCCACGGTATGGCTTTTTTATTTCCACGCCCCAAAGATTGGTAAAGGAAGATTCAGGCTCTAGATTGCATACACCAATGACTTTATGGGAGAGCAGAAGATGATACTGGTCTTCTCCATTTTTTAGATACGAGATTTTGCCTGCATCAGGGCCGGACAGAAAGGTTTCATTTTCTTCGAATACACAACAACATGCAGGGCAGCTTTCCAGAGCCATCAGGTATTCGGTGTGCGAAGCATCTTTACAAAAAGAACAGCTTCGGTAGGCAGCAGGAACTGATGCATAGAGATGATGAATATTTTCTTTCATAAGTTCTGTTTTTGCAGCGGTCAGCATGGCAGTAAAGATTCCCTGCTGTCGATATTGAGGGTGAACAAGTGCTGTGATTTCAGCTTCGTCATTTTGCTGTACTTCCAGAAAAGAGAGATATCCAATCAGAAGTGGACCTTCATAGCAAAGAAAAAAACAGTGTTCTCCGTGTACGGAATCGGTATCAGTATAGGGCTCATAATCATGGCACAGACTGCACAGCTGGCTGATTTCATCCAATTGTTGCAGAGTCAGGTCACTGTAGGAATATAATTTCATAACAGGAAATCCTTTCAAAATTTATCATATTTCTATTGTAGCAAATGCCAGAATAATGTACAATAAAAGAGTTTAGAATGATCGCTGGAAGAATTTAGTGACAGGCTGGTGGAAAAAGAATAATTAGAATATGAGTAAAATAAGATTATATAACATAAGAAATACTGACAGGTAGATGGTCGGATAACAGGAAGGTTAATATATGAAAAAAATAGCAATTTTAACAGATAGTAATAGTGGGATCACACAGGAACAGGCAAAAGAGCTCGGTGTGTTTGTACTACCGATGCCATTTTATATCGATGGGGAAATGTTCTTTGAAGGAATTAATCTATCCCAGGAAGATTTTTACAAGAAACTGGAAGAAGATGCGGAAATCTCAACTTCCCAGCCATCAATCGGAGAGATGACAGATGAATTTGAAAAACTGCTTAAGGATTTTGATGAAATTGTATTTTTACCGATGTCAAGTGGACTGAGTGGAACGTGTCAGACAGCTACTATGATCGCACAGGATTTTGATGGAAAGATTGAAGTTGTGGATAATCAGAGAATTTCTGTTACGTTACGACAGTCCGTACTCGATGCAAAGGAACTTGCGGAAAGAGGAAAGTCTGCAGCACAGATCAAAGAGATTCTGGAAAAAGAAAAGTTTGAATCCAGTATTTATATCACACTGGAGACTTTAAAATATCTGAAGAAGGGTGGTAGAATTACTCCAGCTGCAGCAGCAATTGGTACGATTCTGAACCTGAAACCAGTATTACAGATCCAGGGAGAAAAACTCGACGCATATGCAAAAGCAAGAGGGAAGGCTTCTGCAAAGAAAATTATGCTCAAAGCAATCAAGGAAGATCTTGCTACAAGATTTAAAGATGCATTCGAACAGGGAAATATGCATATGGAAGCTGCTTATACAGGAAATGTAGAAGAAGCGCAGGAATGGAAAAAAGAGCTGGAAAAGGAATTTCCAGGCTGTGAGATCCACATGGATCCACTGTCACTGAGTATCTCCTGCCATATTGGATATGGTGCGCTTGCAGTGGCATGTTCCAAAGTGATTGCAGAATAGAAGTGTAGAAACAGGTGTGAACAGAGCGTAGAACGGTCAAATGGAACAGAACATGAACCTGGCAAAGTCGGAATGAAGAATAAAAGATAGAAGATATCAAATAAAAGATAGAAGATATCAAATGAATGATAGAAGGTGGGGAATGATTTATGAGAATAAAAAGTGAAAAAACAATTGCATTAATCATTGATTATCAGGAAAAACTAATACCTGTCATGAATGAAAAAGAGATCTTTGTTTACAATTCAATTAAATTGATCAAAGGTCTCAGGGAACTTGGTGTTCCCATGATTGTTTCCCAGCAATATACAAAAGGCATTGGAATGACAATTGAACCGGTTCAGATGGCACTTGGGCAGGAAGGTGATTTTACTTATACAGATAAGATCACGTTCAGTTGTGCGCAGAATGAAGAAATTATGCAAAAAATCAAAGCCTATGGACCAGAGACGATCATCGTCTGTGGTTGTGAGGCGCATATTTGTGTATTACAGACAGTAATTGATCTCAGAAAGATGGGATATCAGGTCATGCTGGTCAATGATTGTATTGCATCTAGAAAAGACACAGACCTTACGGCAGCTTTATTGCGGGCACAACAGGAAGGTGCGCTATCAGGAACCTATGAATCCGTGCTTTTTGAACTTTGTGAAAAGGCAGGATCGGAAACATTTAAATATATATCAAGACTGATTAAGTGATTGGGTAGACATAAATGACTATCCAATCATTTTGTCCATATGGACAGTGAATCTTAAGATAACAGAAATTGCATAATGACAGAAATATTAGAATTAAGAGAGGTGTTGAAAGATGGCAGATCAGACAATAGAAAAATTACCAACAAGAGAACAGATCGATGTAGCAGACAAGTGGAAAGTAGAAGATATATATGCATCAGACCAACTTTGGGAAGAAGATTATCAGAAACTGGAAAAACAGGCGAATGAACCATGTGTATGGAAAGGAAAAGTCGGAGAGTCGGCACAGAATTTATATCATGCACTGAAAGAATCGGATGATTGTGACTGGCTGGTAGAACGAGTATATGTTTACGCATTTATCAAATATTATGAAGATACGACGAATCCCGTTTACCAGGATCTGTCCGGCAGAGCACAGAATATTGCGGTTCAGATCAGTGCAAAATACGCATTTCTGATACCGGAGATTCTCGCAATACCACAGGATGTATTAAAACAGTACAGAGAGGATACCAATGTCAGTCAGTATAATATTTATATTGAAGACCTTTTACTTGATAAAGATCATACACTGAGCGATCGGGAAGAGGAACTGCTTGCCAGTGCAAGAGCTATGTCATCATCGCCGAACGAAATCTTCTCGAAATTCAATAATGCGGACGTAAAGTTTGGAACGATCCAGGATGAGAAAGGAAATGTTGTCGAGCTTACCAACGGCAGATATAGTTCTTTTATGGAAAGCTATGACAGAAGGGTGCGTAAAGATTCGTTTACTGCACTCTATCATGCATACTCTTCCTATGTTAACACATTGGCATCTATCTACAATGCCAATGTAAAACAGGCAATGTTCTTTGCTCAGACCAGAAATTATAAATCAACAAGAGAAATGTATTTGAGCAGTTCCTTTATACCGGAATCCGTGTATGATAATCTGATCGATACGGTGAATAAGAATCTGGGACTGATGCATGAATATGTTCGTTTACGTAAAAAAGCACTTGGTGTTGATGAACTTCATTTTTATGATGTATATGCACCAATGGTCAGTGACTATAAGTTAAAAGTGACTTATCAGGAAGCAAAAGAAATTATCATAAAAGGACTTTCCGTGTTGGGAGATCAGTATACAGGGCTTCTGAAAGAAGGCTTCGAGACTGGATGGGTCGATGTCAGAGAAAATGTTGGTAAGAGAAATGGAGCATTTTCATGGGGCGTATATGGTACACATCCTTATGTTTTCCTCAACTATAGTGATAATCTGAATGATGTATTTACAGTGGCACATGAAATGGGGCATGCGATCCATACCTATTTTTCCAATGCTACTCAGCCGCATATCTATGCAGGTTACAGAATATTTGTCGCAGAAGTTGCATCAACATGCAATGAAGCACTTTTGATTAATTATATGTTGAAGAATTGTACAGAGGAAAAAGAGAGAAAGTATCTGATTAACCATTATCTTGAACAGTTCAAAGGTACTCTGTTCAGACAGACGATGTTTGCAGAATTTGAAAAGATCACACATGGAATGGCTGAAAAAGGACAGGTGTTAAATGCAGATGTACTCTGCAGAGTTTACAGGGAATTGAATGAGAAGTATTTTGGACCGGATATGGTCATAGATGAGCAGATTGCATATGAGTGGTCCAGAATTCCACATTTCTATACTCCATTTTATGTTTATCAGTATGCAACAGGATTTTCCGCAGCAATTGCAATTGCAACGAGAATCCTTGTTGGAGATGAGCAGACGATCCAGGGATATTACAAGTTCTTAAGTGGTGGATGCTCGATGCACCCGATCGAACTTTTGAAACTGTGTGGTGTTGATATGTCAAAACCAGAGCCAGTTCAGCAGGCATTGGATGTATTTGCAGGCTTATTAAAAGAATTTTAAATATAGAGAAAAGTCCATGCTGGTATATACTCAATGGCATTAAGTTAAGAAAGTCTCACATCACAGAAAATGTGGTGTGGGA
>CAJMQE010000114.1 GCA_905215405.1 uncultured bacterium | reverse complement strand
CGTACGGTGGTGTGGGAGGACGGTAAATAAAATAATTATTTACCTCCTACCCGATATAAAAAATATGTGTAAAATGCACGGTATCAATGCGTGGTGCGACGATGCACAAACGTATACAGGTAATATCCACAAAGTACGGTCAATTCCACGATTGGCATGGTATACCATAGAACCGAACCATCACAAAATACAGGTAAAAGTAAAATCAGTCCCCCGCTCAGAATGATATTTCTTGTGATGGAGATAACAAGGGATGTCTTTGAAGCGAGAATGGATTGCATATAGTAAGTATTTACTATGTTCCATCCCATCGGTAGAAAGGCAATAAAATACAGACGGATGCCATAGTTGGCAGTTTCTTTTATCTGTGGTGTCAGAGGCAGAAAGATGCCGCAGACCAGGTATGGGAATAATATTCCGCTAAGACTAAATAACAGTCCCATTGAAAAAATGGTCGTAAGACTCATACGTTTTAAATGTTGAATCCGTTCATGCTGCCCTGCGCCAAAGTTCGTTGAGACAATGGGCTGAATGGCCTGCCCAACACCTGTGAACAGGGAGTTGAACAGAATAACGCAGTTCGAAATAACGCTGTATACGCTGAGTGCGATGGTTCCACAGTATTTGAGAATTTGAATATTGAAAAGAAAAACGATGACACCATTAGCTAGTTCATTTACAAAGCTGGAGGTTCCTCCACTGATGATTAATCCGGCAGTTTGAAAGAAATGGTGAGGACGAATTAGTTTCAGTGTATTCTTTTTTGTCAGAAAATGGCTTGATACGATCAGAATCTGCAGGCACATGCCCAGACAAGATGCAATTGCAGCACCGCCGATTCCACATTTGAATGGAAAGACCAGAACGATATCAAGAACAATATTTAATATACCACCGCCGATGACACCTGCCATTGCTCGATTCGGATCGTTATCATTACGGACAAAAATCGCAAGATAATTGGAAAATACGGCTACAGGAAGAAAATAATTGAACCATCCCATATAAGAGGCAGCATATGGAAATAACTTTTCGGTTGCACCCATCAGGTGCAGAATCTGAGGCGTATATAAGCGGTAAACGATCCAGAGAAATAATGCTACAGCACTGATTAGAATCAGGGAAACGGTAAAGAATCGTCTGGCTTTTGCTTCATTGTGAAGACCGCGCTGAATATTCATATGTACTGAACCGCCAACGCCGAACAAAATACCGGTTGCCATCAGAAGGCAGAGAACGGGGGTTGTAATGCTGAGTGCGGCGAGTGCATCGGCACCAACTCCTTTTCCAATAACGATGGCATCAGTCATTGTATAGATGGAGAGAACCATGGCACTGCCAAGTGATGGAATCAGAAATCTAAAATATAATTTTTTTATGTTGTCTTTTAGTAAATCCATTTGAGGAAATATCCTTTCTTAATTATTAAAGTTTTGCTTTTGTAGCGGAAAAAACTACTACTTGTTATTGCCTGCATCTTATCATAAACTATAAAGTAACTTTAGAGTCAAGCATAAGAAAAAAGAATGTGCAAAAAAGCAAGAAAGGACAATCATGGATAAATTTCATAAGATTGCAGATGTAGCAAAGATATTTAATATTCCAGTCTCCACACTGCACTATTGGGAACAGCAGGGGCTGTTTGAGGTGGAGAGAAATCAGCAAAACAAATACCGGGAGTATACAGTCAGTGATATTTTGAATATATGGGAAATTTTACTATATAGAGATATGGAAATTCCACTAAAAAATATCAGGGAGATCCAGCAAAATGATCTGGATAGTCTGGAGCGGATTTACGATGAAAATGAAGTGAAACTCAATCTTGAGATCCAGAAACTGCAACGGACATTGCAGCGGCTTAAGAGGCAGAAAAAACTGATTGAAAAACTGCACGAGCTCGGGGATGAAATACGTTTTTGCAGGCCTGATTTTACCATGTGCAGAAAGGATAGTATGAATGTCGATTCGATGCGTATTACACTACAGAATTCCTATCGCTGCTGTCTTTTGATCGATGAGTCGGGAAATATTACGCGGGGGATTACACAACACAAAGAAGATCATCTTAAAACAGAGATACTCTGGGAGGAAAAAGAGGAAAAGAACTTGGGATATGCTGAGTTTCTCTTAAAAGTAAAAGTGGAGGATCTCAGCGATAATAATTTGGAAGATATCAGAAGTAGACTGCAGGAAATGGGATATCAGACAGGCGGTGTAATTGCACGGTATCTGCTTATTGCTGGGGAGAAAAATGTGAGGTTCGAATATTACAGAGCGTGGATAGAAATTAGAACAAATGATTTCAATGGAAGGGATAGGAAAATCGAATCACAGGTGTTACAATAATAATAAAGTTCGAGAACTGATCAGACGAAAAATCAGTCAGAAAATACATATTTCTGGATGGCTGTGCGAAAGAGAAAATGCGCGCCAGCGGAAAAAAAAGGAGCGAGCCATGAATTATAATGAAGTACTTGAAAATGCACGTACCTGTATCGGAAAATACTGTAAAGCCTGTCCGGAATGTAACGGCAGAGCATGTGGAAATCAGATTCCAGGGCCAGGAGCCAAGGGAGTCGGAGATACAGCAATAAGAAATTACAATAAATGGAAAGAGATTCGTGTGAATATGGACACGATCGTAGAGAACAGAAAACCGGATACTTCCGTAAAACTTTTTGGCAGAGAGTTTGCCTATCCATTTTTTGCAGGACCAGTAGGAGCCGTTAATCTTCACTATGGGGAAAAATATAACGATGTGTCCTATAATGATGTCTGTGTATCAGCCTGCGCAAAAGCTGGAATTGCAGCATTTACCGGAGATGGAACCGATGCACAGGTTATGAAAGCTGCAACTGGAGCTGTTGGAAAAGAGAATGGAATCGGAGTACCGACTGTTAAGCCATGGAATATGGATACGATTCGTGAGAAAATGCAGCTCGTCAGAGAATCAGGTGCATTTGCAGTTGCAATGGATATCGATGCTGCAGGACTTCCTTTCCTGAAAAATATGACACCACCAGCAGGAAGCAAATCAGTGGAAGAAATGGCAGAAATCGTAAAAATGGCAGGTGTTCCATTTATCGTAAAAGGGGTTATGACTGTCAGAGGTGCACTTAAGGCAAAAGAAGCAGGCGCAGCGGCAATCGTAGTCTCAAATCATGGTGGCCGTGTGCTGGATCAGTGTCCTGCAACCGCGGAAGTACTTGCTGAAATAGCAGCAGCTGTCGGAGATTCTATGACAATTCTCGTTGATGGAGGAATTCGCAGTGGTGTGGATGTATTGAAAGCACTTGCACTTGGAGCTGATGGGGTACTGATCTGCAGACCATTTGTAACCGCAGTGTATGGCGGAGGCGAGGAAGGCGTACAGGCCTATATTAACAAGATCGGTGCAGAACTTGAGGATGCAATGGCAATGTGTGGTGTGGCTTCCATTTCAGAAATCAATGGAAACTGTATTATGCTCAATAAATAATATAAACTAATATGAACATTTAGTAATCATGAAAAAAGAAAAAGAATCCTTATAAATTCCTTAGAATTATCCTGTAAAGTGAGTGATAACAAAGCAAACAGGTATAATTAGAAAGGAAAAAATATGGATTCTTTTATTTTGCAAACAAATCAATTAACAAAAAAGTTCAAAGGCACCTGTGCAGTCAGCGCATGTGATCTTCGTGTAAGAAGGAACACAGTCTATGGCCTTTTGGGACCAAATGGGGCTGGAAAATCAACAACTTTAAAAATGATCACCGGAATTATGCATCCTACTTCAGGCGAGGTGATCTTTGACGGGCATCCGTGGACGAGAAAAGATCTATATCAGATTTCGGCACTGATCGAAAATCCCCCATTATATGACAATCTGACAGCAAGGGAAAATCTGTGTGTGAAGGCAACGACACTGGGAATTCCGCTGAGCAGGATCGATGAAGTGCTTGCTATGGTAAAATTAACAGATACAGGAAAGAAAAAGGCAAAAGAATTTTCCCTCGGTATGAAACAGAGACTTGGTATTGCACTGGCACTTCTGAACCAGCCACAGCTCATGATCCTTGACGAACCGACCAACGGACTTGATCCAATTGGAATACAGGATTTAAGGCAGATGATCCGTTCGTTTGCCCAAAATGGAATTACGGTGATCGTCTCAAGTCATATTTTGTCGGAAGTAGAGCAGATCGCAGACGATATAGGAATTATTGCAAATGGCAAGCTGGCATATCAGCAGAAGGTAGATCATAAGGAGAACCTGGAAGAACTGTTTATGGAGATTGTAGCTGCTTCAGGAAGGAAGGTGGAGTAATATGCGTTTACTGGCTGCTGAAAACCTGAAAATGAAGCATACTGTTGCAATAAAACTGCTCATATTTGGCCCGATCGGCGTAATTTTGCTCGCCTTTATTATGAATCCGATGTATTTGTATGGAGATGCAATTAACTGGTGGTACTCGATGATCCTGCCATTTCATATTGCAGTGGTCTGTGCACTGATGAATCAGAAAGAACAGAAAAAACTGAATTACCAGTGTGTTTATACAAGTCCTGTTGGATTAAAAAAGACATGGAGTGCAAAATGCGGACTTGGGGCATGTTATATTCTTCTTTATGCCGGAATGTTCGGATTTGTTCTTTGTCTGGCGACAGCCTTGCTGAAAGGCAATGTGGAAAATGGAGTAGCGGGAACGGTGGTCGCAGTTATGGCGGCATCCTGGCTGCAGTTGTGGCTTGTCCCAGTGTGTTTGTTACTGGCAAAAAAGGCTGGATTCTATGCGCCTGTAATTTTTACCGGCATATGTGCCGTATTTCTAGGGGTATGGGCATCTACCCGTCAGTTCTGGTGGCTGTGTCCATTTTCTTGGACGGATCGACTGATGTGTACACTGGCTGGTTATATGCCAAATGGTCTTGTTCTGGAAGACGAGTTCCGGTATCTGCTGGTACCAGCTGGTATCATTGTTCTGACACTGGCCGGTGCACTGGCTCTGTATGTACTCCTGACTATCATTTCAGCCTGGATCTTTGCAAAGGAGGCCAGATAAATGAGTGAACTACAATATATCAGGGCGGAGTTCCTGAAGGCAAAACATTCGACATGGATCTGGATGCACATGCTTCTGCCAGTTCTTGCATTAGTTGTCATATCGTTCTATTATAGAAATTATAGTCAGAATAAAGAATTTATGGCAAGTATGTATGCGGCGCTGCTTTCGTGCGTATTTCCAATTGGTATTGCGGTCATGAGTGCAAAATGCATGGGATGGGAGGAGGAAAGTCATTTTCAGCACATGTTAATGGATCCTTCCAGACTACGTGTCCTTTTGGCGAAATTCATTGCACTTTACCTCATGGGAACATTGACAACGCTCATTGCCGTAATACCATTTTGTTATCTGATCCTTCGCAGTGGGTCGGTAGTTTTTCTGGTCGAATTGATCGTGTCCCTGCTCTTACCGAATTTTATCTTATATCTCTTCCATATTTTTCTTGCGCTTCGTTTTGGAAAGGCAGTTTCGGTGATTGTAGGAGTCGTGGGAAGTATGACGGGCCTGCTTATGATGACGGCGCTTGGAGACCGGATCTGGCAGTGGATTCCCTACTGTATCTCAGTAAGGATGAGTGGGTATTTTACATTGCTGAGCTTTCACGACAATTCATTTGATGAGACGCTTCTTTATATGGCAGAGAGTACAAAAGCGGCACTGCCAATGCTCATATGGGGAATTGGCATGCTCCTGTTTATCAGCATTTGGTTTGGAAAATGGGAAGGCCGCACCACAAATGAATGATTTTGCAGGACCACATGAGGGATGCAAAAGATCAGTTCATTACCGGGGCGACAGGTAGTAAAGTAAGAAAGAAATTAGGAGAAAAAGAATGGCAAATATTCTAGTGATTGATGATGAAGAACAGATTTTGATTCTGGTGAAAAATACCCTTGTCAAAGATGGACACCATGTAATCTGTATGAACAATGCAGATATGGTGGATCAGTCAAAGCTGGGTTGGTACGATCTGATCATCCTGGATGTATGCATGCCGGGAACAGATGGATTTTCTTTTTGCAGAGAGATTCGGGATCAAGTAGATGTACCAATTCTGTTTCTGACTGCGAAATCAATGGAAGATGATCTGACAACAGGTTTTTTATGTGGTGGAGATGATTATATCAGGAAACCATTTTCGTTGGTGGAACTGAGGGCCAGGGTAAATGCGCATCTGCGCCGGGAGCACAGGGAAAAGAACCAGTGCATGACGATATCCGGAATTCGTTTCTTTATGAATAAAAATGAAGCGTTTTGGGAGGAGAGCAGAATTCCGTTCACCAGAGGTGAATACGCAATCTGTGAATTCCTTGCAAAGAATCATGGACAGGTCTATACAAAAGAGCAAATCTACGAGCATGTATTTGGGTATGACGGAAACAGTGATGAATCAGCAATTACGGAACATGTCAAAAATATTAGAAAAAAACTTGCAAGTTATAAGGTCGAAGCAATTGAGACAGTCTGGGGGATCGGATATCGGTGGAAATGAAAAAGTGGAGTGTAAAATCTATATTTATTGCGTTGATCGTAGCAACAGGCTTTTCTATGCTCCTGAGCTTTCTGGTACTGATCCTGATGATCAATCTGACGATCGGAACCGGTTTTATTATTCCGGCGGACAGGCAGGAGAGACAGGTGGAGAGTCTTCTGGACGATATGAAAAGTGCGGATCGTATTTCGACTGATGCAATACCAGAAGAAATCAAGTATGTATTTTTT
Organism: uncultured bacterium; assembly: GCA_905215405.1. Classification (GTDB taxonomy): domain Bacteria; phylum Bacillota; class Clostridia; order Lachnospirales; family Lachnospiraceae; genus CAJMQE01. Next base: position 3,549 of record CAJMQE010000114.1, on the reverse strand, counting down.
GATGAGAACCAGCGTGTTATAGACAGTACGATGGATGAAGAAGGATTTGCCAATGTATCGGACTTTGTGTCAGGGGGACAGGAAAAATATTATTCCGGTACCCGTTACTATGTGAAGGAAACGCTGCAGGGACAGACAATTGTATTTGAGTACCGGATTCAGGCGCAGTTCGCAATTGCGAAATTAAATCAGATTCTTCCGTCCGTTGAGTTCTTTGACATTATCATTGCAGTTGTGCTTATTATAATCAACGTATTGATCGTAATCTGGCTCTTTGCCCGATATTTTAGAAAAAGACTTATGATTTTGAAAGAAGCAGCAGATCAGATCCAGTTACAGAACCTGGATTTTACAGTGAAAAGTACGGGAATCCGGGAATTTGATATTGTGGCAGAATCCCTGGACAGTCTAAGAAAAAATCTGGCAGAGTCTCTTAAGAGCCAATGGGCAATAGAGCAGCAGACAAAAGAGCAGATGTCAGCGCTTGCACATGACATTAAAACGCCATTGACCATTATCAGTGGAAATGCACAGTTATTAGAGGAGACAGAGCAGACAAGTATGCAGCAGGAATATACCTCGTATATTCTTTCAAATACAGATCAGATCCGTGATTATCTGACCCAGCTGATCGAAATCTCAAAAACAGGAAGGATGCAGGTCGTAAAGGAAAAAATCAGTCTTAGAGAATTTCTAACAGAACTGCAGGAGAAATGTGAACCGTTGCTAAAGTCAAAACAGCTGGTGCTTGTAAATACGTGGGCATATGAAGATCTGCCGGAACTGATCTGTGTGGATCATCAACTGCTTTTACGTGCACTGCTCAATGTGGTTGAAAACGCGGTAGAATATGCACCACAGCAATCAGTTCTGCACCTGGAAGTTTATCAGATACAAAAAAAGATCAGGGAAAGTGGACAGGACGTGCTGCCAGTACACCTGGGAGGGGGAGCCCAGCTGGTATTTTGTGTGAAAGATCAGGGCCCTGGTTTTACACCGGAAGCACTCAAACAGGCATCGGTAAGGTTCTACAGGGCCAGTCCGACAAGAAATGCGGCGAGTCATTTTGGCCTAGGGCTTTTTATTGCACAAAATGTAGCAATGATACATCAGGGACAGTTGATTCTTAAAAACTGTGAAGAACCTGAACAAAAAGGTGCGATTGTAGAGCTCACGATCGGTATTGATTAATGGCATCACTGTATAAAAATATTTTTCAGGCATATAATTAAGATAGAAATATTTTGCTTTGAGGGTCTGAATGAAAAGAAAAAAAAGAGAACTGACAGAATTACAGGCAGGATATGAAAATAAGAATACGGGTAGGCGCAGGATCATTTTTAAAATTCTGATCGGGCTGCTGCTTTTGATCTGTGTCGCTCTTGGAGGTATGTTCTGGTACCGGAAAGAACTAAAACCTGTAAAGGCGGAGGATTCTGCACCGGTCATTTGCTATGAAAATATTGTGGCAATTACATTTGATGATGGTCCGAAAAGAGGGACAACGGATAAACTGCTGGAAGGGCTGGAAGAGAGAGGCGTCAAAGCAACATTTTTTCTGATCGGACAGAATATCGAAGGCAATGAAGATCTGATCCAGCGCATGTATGATGATGGCAATCTGATCGGTAATCACACGTATTCGCATGTACAGCTTTCCACAATTGGACATGAGGAAGCGATGGATGAGATTACGGAAACAAATAATAAGATCTGGGAAATTACAGGATATACGCCAAAGTTCATTCGTCCTCCATATGGCTCATACAGTGAGAAACTGACAGAGGATATCAATATGACGCCTATCTTATGGAGTGTGGATCCAAGGGACTGGGATACCAATAATTCTGTAAAGGTCGTCAGTTCTGTTGTGAAAAATGTGAAGAGTGGTGATATCATTCTGCTTCATGACTGTTACGATTCATCTGTCGCAGCAGCACTGGAAATTATAGATGAATTAAAGGCAAAAGGATTTGTATTTGTGACTGCAGACCAGCTCATATTAGATTAATTTTATCAAAATAAAACTTATCTTTATCTGAAGAAAGTGTTAGAATATAGATGTTGAACTAGCATACATAGGCATTTTACAGACGAGTCTGCAACTGGATTTACAGATGAGTTTGAAATTGCAAATGGATTCGATAGATCCAGCCAGATTATCTGCAATGCTGATGTTTTGAGTAGCAGGGGAACATAAATAAAGATTATGTTGATCCCTGCGTGATAAGGAGATGAAGAATAATGCTAGAAGAAAATGTAATGATCAAATTCTTGAAAAAGTTTGACAAACACCCGTTTTTGGTAAAATTCAATGGAAAAGAGCGAATGATTGGTGAAGGGGAACCAACATTTACAGTCAATTTCAAAAAAGAGATTCCGCTTGGAGAGCTGATGACAAGTACATCAATTGCACTTGGAGAAGCATATATGAATGGTGATCTTGAGATTGAGGGTAACCTTTATGAGGCGCTTGATAATTTCCTGGGCCAGATGGACAAGTTTTCAACTGATCAGAAAGCTCTGAAAAAACTAATCTTTACCTCTACTTCAAAGAAGAATCAGGAAAAAGAAGTAACCAGTCATTATGATATTGGGAATGATTTTTATTCCATGTGGCTGGATAAAACGCTCAGTTACTCCTGTGGATATTTTAAGAACCCGGATGATACCCTTTATCAGGCGCAGGTCAATAAAGTGGATTACATCTTACAGAAACTGCATTTGAGTGAAGGCATGAGTCTGCTGGATATTGGCTGCGGATGGGGCTTTCTGCTGATCGAGGCAGCTAAGAAATACAAGATAAAAGGTGTAGGTATTACACTAAGTAAGGAACAGCACAAGGAATTCGAACGTAGAATTAAGGAAGAACATCTGGAAGATCTGTTGGAAGTCAAACTGATGGACTATAGGGATCTTCCGAAATCCGGTATGGAATTTGATCGTGTTGTCAGTGTCGGCATGGTCGAACATGTCGGAAGGGAAAATTACCAGCTCTTTATAGATTGTGTAGAAAAAGTGCTAAAGCAGGGCGGACTGTTCCTGTTACACTTTATCAGTGAGCTAAAGGAGCATCCAGGGGAACCGTGGATCAAAAAATACATTTTCCCAGGTGGCGTGATCCCAAGCCTGCGTGAAATGATATCAACAGTTGCAGAAGATGATTTTCATGTGCTTGATGTGGAAGATCTGAGGCTTCATTATAACCGTACACTTCTGTGTTGGGAAAAGAATTTCTCGGAACATAAAGATGAAGTAAGGGAAATGTTCGATGAGAAATTTGTCAGAATGTGGGATATGTATCTTTCAGCCTGTGCAGCAACATTTCACAATGGAATTATTGATCTGCATCAGATTCTTATGTCAAAGGGAATCAATAACGATCTTCCTATGACAAGATGGTATTAAAGTACAGAATTGCAGCAAACATAAAAAACAAAAATATAAAATTGTGAGCCAAAAGCCTGTCAGCAGAAGAAATTCTGCCGGCGGGCTTTTTATTGTGCGCCTGGCGGCGCACGTTTCTAATGGGTGAAAGTCCTTAATCCG
>CAJMQE010000113.1 GCA_905215405.1 uncultured bacterium | reverse complement strand
TAATATCGCAAACGATACTAACTTCTCTTTGAATCCTTAACTTAACACCATTGATATCTGTCTTCATGGGCTTTTTCAATTGCAGCGACTCCCCTGAACTGTTCTGCCAGATCATGAAATCCTTCCTCTTCCGCATCTTTTGCAAATCGTTCGTACATATCCGTCCATTCATAATTTTCCCCTTCAGCGGCATGTAACAGATTTTCAGCGGTCTTTCCTAATTCGCCCATCGCTTTGAACCACAGTTTTGCATGTTCTTTTTCATTTTCAGCGGTCTGCAAAAAGATAGATGCAAGTTGTTCATATCCCTCTTTTTTCGCAACTGATGCAAAGTATGTATACTTATTTCTCGCCTGGCTCTCCCCTGAAAATGCTTCCATTAAGTTCTTCTCTGTTTTCGTTCCTGTGTACTTTGACATTGAAATACCCTCCTGCTTCCCTTATTAGAATTTCCCGGCCAAATTCTCATGGCCTGTATAGTACCTTTTCATGACATATATAGTACTTTTTTCTTATATAAGCACTCTAGCATCTATGGTATATTTTGTCAATTATTGTCGTTTATTTTTTTTAATAAAGTTTATATATTTTTAATTTGTTTATTATGCACTGTTATCAAACCCACTCATATAATTACTAATATCAATAATTAATTATCGTTTATCGTTAATTTATTATTGACTTACAATGATATCCATGATATATTCAACTCATAACAGTAATCTATTTGAAACACACATTTTATGAATCAGTTAGGCGATTACGCCAGAATGGAGCAAATTATGAATGAAAACAACAATATGAACAGCAATTCCGATTCCTTTTATTCTTCGACTTCGTCTGAAGATATCAAAACTAAGATACGCGAAACCAGTGGAAAGATTTTAAGAATTTCAAAAGTGCTTCATATTCTGTCCATCATTGGACTCGTTATGTGCATTATTGGGGCTGTTACCTGTACAGTTCTTCGCTACAATCCTATCCTTTCCAACTATGTATCCAATCACCCTGATGTGTTACAGCAAATCAGCGAAACTGATGATGATCTGCACCTTTTCGTTTCCGTTTCCCATCCAGTTGAAACTATGGATAATTTGAATACTGTATTGAACAAAGCTATTGAGAACTGCTTTGAAGGCATTGTAACCCTTGTTCTGGTACTTATTCTTTTGAAGTATATTACAAAACTGTTCCATAAGATCGTGGAAAGTGATTCTCCTTTCCAGACAAGATTTTTAAATGATATAAAAAATATTTTTATTGTCATTGGAATTCTCTGTTTTTCCAGCAGTATTCCACTCGGTATTATTATGATCTTTGTTCTGATCTGTCTTTACTATATTTTTAAATACGGATGCGAATTACAAAAAGAATCTGATGAAACTTTATAATAGACAAAAGGAGGTGCCCTATGGCAATTATACTACGGCTTGACCGTGTCATGGCTGACCGGAAGATGTCTCTTCTGGAATTATCCGAAAAAGTCGGTGTATCCAATGTCAACCTTTCAAAAATCAAAACAGGTAAGATCAGCGCGATCCGTTTTTCCACTCTGAACGCGATCTGCCGTGTGCTGGATTGTCAACCTGGTGATATTTTAGAATACAGCGACGACGATTCTGAACAAAACAGTTAATCACAAAGGAGAAAAAATTCATGGCTACAGTAACATTATTACTCTTCTGTCTTATTCTGACCGGGTGTGTCCTGCTTCGCTTATCGATCACCTACGCCCTGGCTGCAGGATTTATTATTTTCTGTCTCTACGCCCGTTACTGCGGATTTCATCTAAAGGAGATCGCCAGAATGAGTTTTGCTGGTGTACGTAAAGTTCAAAATATTCTGATCATTTTTCTCTTCATTGGTATGTTGACCGGGGTATGGCGTGCCTGTGGCACCATCCCGGTCATTGTGTGCTTTGCATCTTCACTGCTGGTTCCACAGATTTTTATTCTTGCAACATTTCTACTCAACTGCTTTGTCTCCATTCTGACCGGCACAGCATTTGGAACCGTTGCAACTATGGGCGTCATCTGCATGACCATGGCAAATACCATGCAGATCAGCCCTATTCTGACAGGTGGTGCTATTTTATCCGGTATTTTTTTCGGAGACCGCTGTTCGCCCGTTTCTACGAGTGCACTGCTCGTAAGTGAACTCACACAGACCAGTATTTATACAAATATCCGACTTATGATCCGAACTGCACTCGTACCATTTCTGATTACCTGTGCTATTTATACAGGTGCTGGTATCTTATCTCATACCACCCTGGACACTCCTGATATTACCAGCCTCTTCTCCAGCGAGTTTTCGCTTCATTGGCTTGCCATCCTGCCTGCTGCTATCATTCTTCTGCTTTCACTTTTTAGAACAGGCGTAAAAAAAGCGATGCTGGCAAGTATCCTTGCAGCATCACTTCTTTGCATCTTTTTACAGAATCAAAATCTTGGTTCTCTGCTAAGCATATATATAAACGGATATCATTCCACTAATCCGGAACTTTCCAGCATTATCAATGGCGGCGGTATTCTTTCTATGGTAAAAGTAGCGATCTGTGTATGCCTTTCCTCCTCGTACTCTGGCATCTTTGAGGCGACCGGTCTCCTTGACGACATCAAAAATGGCATCCACAAGTTGTCAGAAAAGATCACTGTCTTTGGAGCCATCCTTTTCACCTCACTGATCACTGGAATGATTGCGTGCAACCAGACCTTATCGATCATGTTAACGAACCAGCTCTGTAAGGATCTTGACGAACCAGCTGATGTATTTGCTATAGACCTGGAGAACTCTGCAGTCGTTCTAGCCCCACTCGTTCCCTGGTCCATTGCCGGTGCTGTTCCACTTGCGGCAGTTAATGCCCCTGTCATCAGTATTGCATTTGCATGCTTTCTCTACATTTTGCCGGTCTGGAGCCTGATTACACATTCCCGGCAACACCATTTTAAACGTTCTCAGCGCTGATAACGCCTTTCCGCTACTTCCCAGTCGATTACCTGGAACCAGTCATCAATATATTTCGCACGTTCATTATAATGCTTCAGATAATAAGCGTGCTCCCATACATCAATAGTCAGTATCGGTAACAGTCCATCCACCAGTGGACTGTCCTGATTTGCTGTCGTAATAATTTTCAACTGTCCACACCGGTTGCTTACAAGCCAGGCATATCCTGAGCCAAATACCTTTAATGCAGCCTCTTTCATTTTTTTTGTAAATCCTTCATAAGACTGAAAATCCTGATAAATGGCTACCATCAGTCTTCCACATGGCAATACGCCCTTATGTCTGCCCATCCCCTCAAAATAAAATCTGTGATTATAAACTCCACCTGCATTATTTAAAATAGCAGTTCGTGCGCACTCTGGAAGTGCCTGCGGACAGGAAAGCATTTCTTTTAGTGTCATTTTGTGCAATTCTTCATATGGTTTTAGTGCCTTATTCAAATTATCCACATACGTCTGTAAATGTCTGTCATGATGCAGATGCATTGTCTTGGTGTCAATGTACGGTTCCAGCGCATCATAGTCATATGGCAATGGTTCATTTACAAATTCGTAATGATCATTATTCCACATTTTATGTCCCCATCATCTAATTCTTCTTACTATTCTATGTATTTTGTGCTACGGGGGTGCCTTTCCCGATTCAACGTGGTAGACATAATATTACCAATCATCTCCTATTGTCGAAATGTTACAAAAGTATTACAATTTGTCTTGTGGTTAGCTAATCCAAATAAAAAAAGGAGGGCGAAAGAAATGTGTTTTAACTTTACTAGCTGTTCCGAACTAATTGAAAAACTTTGTTCATTACTGAACTACGGCTGCTAATTTTCAGCAGAGAAATGTCTACTAAAATCCGCATTTTTCAAGGATTTATACAATTGAATAGCGTTATTGTCAGTACGCAGACATCACTTGGAGACAAGTTGTCATACGGAAATTTTCCAAGCTATCGGACAATCATTTCCTTTGATTTCCGTCAATTACAAAATGTTACAAAAGTGTTACATTTTAGCGATTTTTTCAGTATCAAACTGACTAAAATATAAATAAGGAGGACGAAACTATGTGTCTTAATTTTACTAGCTGTTCCGATCTATTGAATAAACTTTGCTCATTATTCAACCTCGGTTGTTAATATATACCAAACCAATAAATTGTAACGAATATAATAAATATAAAAATTATGGAGGATTCTATTATGTGTTTTAAATTTTCTAATTGTTCAGGTTCAGATTGTTCAGATCTTTACAACATGCTTTGTTCTTTATTAGGACTCGGCTGCTAATCAGCTATCATTTTAACGATTCAATACTTATTAAAATATAAATTTTACGGAGGATTCTATTATGTGTTTTAAATTTTCTAATTGTTCAGGTTCAGATTGTTCAGATCTTTACAACATGCTTTGTTCTTTATTAGGACTCGGCTGCTAATCAGCTATCATTTTAACGATTCAATACTTATTAAAATATAAATTTTACGGAGGATTCTATTATGTGTTTTAAATTTTCTAATTGCTCAGGTTCAGATTGTTCAGATCTTTACAACATGCTTTGCTCTTTATTAGGACTTGGCTGCTAATCAGATCAAACCTATGCCGAAGAATGCTGCCTATATCCAGGCAGCATTTTTCAGGTATTCCATACTTATATAAATCAAAATTAAAAATATCTATCGGAGGTATCTATGAAACCTAATAAAAAAGCTGCATTTTTTTATTCCTGCCTTGGATTTTCAGCAATTGCCATCGTTGTCGTTATGGTTGTTCTGATCAAAAAGGAACTGAGTGGCCTGTCAACGACCACTGCAAAAAACGAAGCCAAATCAAAATTTTCCATATCTGATTATATGACCGAATCTGTTGCTGAATCTGAATCCGCACAGGAATCGTCAGAAGCAGTTCCTGAAGAAAGTACTGAAATGCCTGCAACAGATATGCTGACTGCCCAGAATTATTCTGTAAATGATTATTCTGCTCTGTCCGCAGCTAATACTGCTGCAAATCCAGGAAGCAATACGACTCCTGCTTCTGGTGCAACCAGTACACCGTCTACAGGCAGTACCCCTTCAACAAGTTCCGGTTCCAATGGTTCCTCTGGAAACACAAGTGCCGGTGGATCAAATACTCCTGCTACAGAAGCACCAACACAGAATCAGTCATCTAATCAGTCAAATTCTTCATCTGGCAATCAGATTCAGGATATTCTGAATTCCCTGATGAATAATTCTGGTAACAATGGATCACAGAACAACTCTGGTTCCGGTAATAATTCTGGCAGTGGCTCAGGCAACAATTCTGGAAATAACAGTGCTGACAGCAGCCAACAGTCCAACCGTGAACTTGTATTACAGTATACCAATGCAATCCGTCAGTCTGTCGGCGCATCAAATCTGACTCTGGATTCCAATCTTTCCGCAATGGCGGATACCAGAGCAAAAGAAATTGTACAGAGTTTTGCACATACCAGACCTAATGGAACTCCATTCTATTCACTCGCAAAAGAAATGGGAATCAGCTATGGTACAATCGGTGAAAATATTGCTTATGGCTACTCTAGCGCATCAGCTGTTGTTGAAGCATGGAAGAATTCTTCTGGTCACTATGCAAATATGGTAAATACAAAGTACAGCAAGCTCGGTGTCGGCGTATATGTAGTAAACAATACTTATTACTGGGTACAGATCTTTACTAACTAAGCAGCCGGCCAAAATGTCAGATTATCAGATTACTTAAATGTCAAATCATTCTATTACATAAGAAATTTAAAATATTGATCCGACTATAAAATAGAATGATCCTAATAAAAATAAAAAACAGCAGATGATAAGGGAAGTGCACGACCAATCGTTCAATTTGGATCTGACGATTGGGTCACTCAGAATTTCATCTGCTGTTTTTTATTGTATTTTTAATCTTATATTTTTTAATTTTATATTTTTACTTGCATATTATTTTATTATATTTTTAATCGTATAATTTTTACTTGCATATTTTTTACTTACATTTTTTAATGTATTTTTATAAAATATTGGTTGCAACTATAGATTCCTTTATTGGCTACACAATTTTCATTTTTAAAGATTCAAATCCAGCTCCACTGGACAATGATCCGACCCAAGTATTTCTGTATGAATTTTCGCATCCAGCAGCTTGTCCTGTAATGAATTGGAGACCAGAAAATAATCGATTCTCCATCCAGCATTTTTTTCTCTTGCTCGAAAACGGTAGGACCACCAGGAATACTGATCCGTCACTTCCGGATAAAAATAACGGAACGTATCCGTAAAGCCCGCATTTAGAAGTTCTGTCATTTTCTGTCTTTCCTGATCCGTAAACCCTGCATTATTGCGGTTCGTCTTCGGATTTTTTAAATCGATCTCCTGATGAGCCACATTCATATCTCCACATATAATGACTGGTTTCTTCTGATCCAGTTCACACAAATAAGCACGGAATGCATCTTCCCATTCCATACGGTAATCCAGACGCAGCAATTCACTTTTCGAATTCGGTGTATAAACAGTCACCAGATAACACTTTTCAAATTCCAGTGTGATCACACGCCCTTCTGTATCATGCTCTGTGATTCCCATTCCATATTGAACCGAAAGCGGCTCCTGCTTTGTAAATATAGCTGTTCCTGAATATCCTTTTTTCTGTGCGTAATTCCAGTACTGGAAATATCCAGGTAGATCCAGATCCAGCTGTCCCTCCTGCATTTTGCTTTCCTGTATGCACAGGACATCTGCATCAACATCGTGAAAGAAATCCAAAAATCCCTTTTGCACACATGCCCTGATTCCATTTACATTCCATGATATCAGTTTCATCTTCTCCCGTAGAGACGCAAATGCGCCTCTATTCCTTTCTTTTCATTCATCACAGGCGCCCTTTGGACGGATCAGATATAAATGATCGTTACCCCCGAAAAACTAACATTTCCTGTCAGATATACGGTATGGGTGCATTCCTGTTTTGCACTGCGATTTTTTTCTTCTATTCCACCAAGACTTACACTTGCATTACAGATCAGATTCCAGTTGGAAGGTATATATAATTCCACACCAGCAAAGGAAACCTCTAAATTGATCTGTGCCTCCTTCTGCTGAATAACTGCATTATCAAAATAAACTTTCATTGCGCCAAAAGAACAATCAATATCCGCTTTCTGAAAATTATCTGCATTTACATATTTAAGACTGGATCCAAAACGTGTTCCAAAATTTAAGCTGTCACCGTTTTCGTTTTCAGCAAAAGTTGTAAAATGATCATCATGATAATTATTATTTAAACGGTGTTTTTTTTTATGGAACAGCATAGAACAACCGATTGTTGCGAGTAATGCAGCAAACAATACCGTCCATGGAGTAATTGCTGTGATATGTAACTCTTTTGCAAATATAATACTGATAAATGCTGCAGAGAAAAATATTCCTCCAAACTCCAGACTGACCAGACTTTTTACAAATGTTACTGCGAAAAATGCTGCAAAGACCAGCTTAAATAAGCTGACATCTTCAAACATACCAAGTTTACTTACAATCAAAAAAGCTGCACACAATACCAGAAACAGCCCCCAGAAAATTCTTTCTTTTTTCATATTTACCTCCAAATAAATGCGTTTACGCGTATTGAAAATCGTGCTTATCTTGCACGTTTTTCGTCCAATCTCTGTTTTAACAGTTTAAAATAATATCTCGACACATAGACCTGTTTGTATGTATTCTGAAACTGAATTACACTGGAAGAAGTCAGATTTTTTGTAATCGAATAGATTTTGTCGATATTCAGGATCGCCGATTTTGATATCCTCATAAAATTACGTGGGAGCAACTCTTCGAGTTCGTACAAACGGTATTTTACCTGATATACCTCGTTGACTGTATGTGCATGGATCACATTATCCTCTGTTTCAAAGAACAGGATCTCCTCCAGACCAATATAATATTCAGCCTCTCCTTTAAAGAAACTGAACTTCTGCTGCTTTCCAGTCATTTCTCTGATTACATTCTGTAATTTTCTAACATCTTCGTTGAGATCGGCACATCGGATAATGACCTCATCTTCCTGCAGACCTTCCTCAACTTCTATTCTCAGCTTCATCCTCATACTCCTATAATCATCTGTGTCTGCTATACTGCTATTATATCAGCGGTCATTTATTTGTAAACAGCATTTCGGTAAGTGGTCGATTTCCCCATGTAAGTGGTTATTTTTCTTCTGCGTAATACTTGTCAACCAGCATTACCGGATGATAGGACAGCTTTGATTTTCGAAGACCTTCGATTCCAAGATCTTCTTCTCTGTTCACATACGTACAGTCAGATATCGTATTGATGGCAAATTCATGACACATCATAGTATACAGCCCTGCTACATCATCCATAGCCTTTTCCACATGTGTTACAAATGTATCCTCTGTCACTTTTTCTCCAAGTGTAAATGCCTTTACTTCTCCATCAATTCTAATCAGACCTCCGCGAAAACCAAATGCATGATAATTATCCAGCGCGATATCAACTGCTTTTAACTCTGTTTCCAGTGATTCTTCATCATCGGAAACCTTTGTTTCTGCCCATCGATCCTTCATCTGTCTGCATTCTTCAATATTGGAATCATCCAACTGTTCATAGGTGTATTCGTAAGTCTTCTTAAATTTATTGATATGGTTCTTCTTTCCATGAAATCTCTTTCCTGAAAAAGTCATCATGGACTGCACTTCATAGACGTAATCACTGTCATCCCTATCAAATGCAAATGTAAATCTGTCCGGATAAAGCGCTTCGATTTTATCTTTCTGTTCTTCGGAAATAACCGCCAGTCTCATCTTCTTTTCTTTCTGAGCAGTATAGTCTGTCAACGCATCCATTACAGCTTTCAGATCATCTGCGTTATCTGGCATAAAGAACGTGATATTCTCTTCCTTTTCAATTCCATAGACAAGACTTTCTGCTACGATCGCATATCTGACCCTCTCATCCTGGTTCCACATAATATTATTACCACCTGTATAGTCACAGGCTCTGTTCTTATTTCCCTGAAGGTACTGTTTGATTACTGGTAGTTCTTCAATTGTTATTTTTTTAAATTCTATCGTTTGTTTCATCTTTCACCTCTATCAGTCTGTTCTTACATCAGAACCAGACCTCTCATGTATTTTAAAGTAGGAAGTTCACCTTTTAAGGACATCTCCTGTTTCAGCCACTTCACCATAATATATTCATTTTTTTTCAGGCTGTTCTTCAGCCATGTCCCATTTCCCCGTAAAGTCTCAATCAATTCCTCCGGTGACTGGGTTATTGTAACCTTGTCCTTCTGAAACATCGTTTGCAGCATTCTGGTTACTTGTGTTGCCAACTGAGGCTGGCAATCCATCTGTAAGATCTCTACAGATTCTTCTGTAGGTACAACGACTGCAAATCCAGCCATTTTTCCATGCCAGCCGAATTTGAGCAGTTTGCCGCCTTCTCTGACAATTTCCTCAAGCATAAGCGTGTAAATATTCCTTTCACAGTTAAATCCTCCCTCTGTGAAAAGGCTGCTGTTCTCATAACACTGCCATAATTCTGAGGCATTGATTTCTGTGATCTCAATTGCTCCACTACAAGGGGCGTCTGCATTTTCCACTGCCAGAACTGCCTCGTCTTTTTTGATATCCATGCTTGCTATATCAGCTGTGTCAACGTTTTCCTTATCTACGCTTTTCTCTATCGGAAATGCTTTTGCCTCTTTCCTTCCGTTGTCTGCTTCACTTGATCCGGTACCATTTCCAAGTGCACTTGCCCGAAGACCGATTTCTTCAAGATCCGTATAAATTTTGTCAGGCGCTAACACTTCTCTTTGCTTCTCTAGACCTCCTGTCAGCTGCAGTTCCTGCTGCCAGCATTCTGTTTCAAATCCAAAATGCTGATAATAGGAGAACAGTTTTTGTCCTGCCGGATGCAGAAAAAGCATATCCACGCCAGCTTGTACTGCCTGCTGTTCTGCCCGCTGGATCAACTTTCCCATAATCCCACATTTACGATACTCAGGCTTTGTTGCCAATGCATATAGATACCAGCACTTTCTACTAGCTCCATTTATCATCTGCTCATACGGAATCATATATAACATCGCCACTGGTTTGTTTCTTTCCTCCCATACCAGTGTCAGCTCTGGAGTAAATACCCTGTCAAAAAATACGCCTGTATACTCTGCCGGATCTCCAAAGATCGATTGCCACATAGACTCGAGCTCATTTCTGTCTTCTTTCTTTGCAAAACGTATTTTATCCATTCTTTTCTCCTGTTTCATGTCTATTTTTCTAACTCACATTTTCTGACTGCTTTTCATATCCTATATTGTAACCCGTAAATTTTATATTTACAGAAAGGACAATAAGAATATGGAGAACCAGAATTTATATTCACCTGAAAACACACAAATAGCGGCAACTCCGCTTTTCCCTGCATTCCCTAACGCATTGGCACAGAACCAGCAGCCTTGGTTCGGCGCTCCTGGAAATATCCCAGGTGATGCTCCAAGTCGTTTTCCTGGTGGTCTTGCGGATGGCCAGCCAGGTGGTTTCCCTGGCGGTCAGCCGGGTGGTTTCCCTGGCGGTCAGCCGGGTGGTT
>CAJMQE010000112.1 GCA_905215405.1 uncultured bacterium | reverse complement strand
TTTCTAAAACATAGAAACTAAGTAAAATCAATACGATAGTTTATGTCGCGCTTACCATATTATCCCCAAAATGAAGAAAACAGAGAAATTGAATTTAAAAATATTAATTTTAAGTATCCGGATTCTTCTAAGCGAATTTTTAATGATTTTAATTTAGTTATTAAAACAAATGATGTTATTGGTATCATTGGTGAAAATGGAAGTGGTAAATCAACTCTTATAAAACTATTAACACAAATTTACAAACCTAATAGCGGAGAAATTTTATTAAATGGGATAGATATTAATCAATACAATATAGAATATTTAAGAAAAGAAATAGGATTAGTTAATCAAAGTAATTTCTTGCTAAGTGGTACTATTAAAGATATCTGTTCATTGTCTGGTATGGAAATTGAGGATGAGAAAATAAAAAAAATGATGAAAATGTTTTGTTTGAATTCAGATAATTTTCGCAATGGGGTATTAACAAATATTAGTGAGAATAATATGAATATATCAGGTGGGGAATTACAGAGATTAAATTTGATAAGGGTTTTTCTTGAAAATAAATCAATATATTTATTTGATGAACCCACAGCGTCAATAGATGTAGTTAGTGAGAATATTATATGCAATAATATGAAAAAGTTATTAAAAAATAAAACAGCTATAATTATAACACATAGACCTAAATTATTAGAATTATGTAATCATGTTATTGTCATACAAAATGGTAAACCATATGAGAAGAAGTAACTAAAAACAATTTCGCGAGATAGATTAATTATTTCAGTTACATGACAATCAGTACACAAGTAGATCGCGACCTGCAAAAGTTTACATATTAACAGGGTACACTGAACAAGTATGCGAAGGATCATAACATAGTATATCTTATCTGTAAAAGATGATAAGAGTGGTGAGAACTTCAATGGCCGAACTGAATGGACAAGCTTGAGAGGATGGTACATCCAGGAGACACAATAGTGTTTAAAGATATCTGTAGATTTACTAGAGAAGCAGAGAATGGATATAGTAAGTACATGGAATTAGATAAAGGGTACTAATTATGGTATTTGCGTTTTACAATATCCATTAGGAACGCTGATTTATTGCATCCCATGTAAAGTATTGTTAATTTGACAACTATTAAAGGAGTGACCATGGGGCTAGAATATAAATAGTTCAAGTCAAAATGAGAAAACCCTATAGATATAAAAGTGATACAATAGATAGATCAGATGAAGGAGAATCTCATTATATGGATCTTTTCTCTAGAAAGATTATTGCCTGGACATTATCAAGGACACTTGAGGTATCCTGTGTAATTGAAACAATTAATAAAGCAAAATCGAGGCGAAAAACTACGCAACCACTGATTATTCATAGTGATTGTGAAAGTCAGTATGTATCAAAAGAGTACAGAAAAGTAACTGAAAGTATGTAGCATAGTTATTCGAAAAAGGCTTATCCCTGAGATAATGCCTGTATTGAATCTTTCCATGCCATTATAAAACAAGAATGGCTAAACAGATTCAGAAACCAGAATTTTAATTATGCTTATCAGCTCGTATTTGAATATCTGGAAGCTTTTTATAATACCAAGCGAATACATAGTCATTGTAATTATATGACACCAGATGATTATGAAAGACTCTACCAGAAGAGTCTGGCAGATGGAATTCAGCTTGCAAGTTAAACTGAGGATAAATTTATCATTTTAACTTGTACTAAATATTGACATAGGAACACATCTTGCAAAAAATATGGCTTAGTCGGGCAAACAAATATAAAATTTATTAAAAAAGTATCTGTCATATCTTTTATGTGGCTTTAAGCTCACCAATAAATATTGGACGGTGGATTAAAATGGAATTAACAAGTACAAAAGATATGAAGGCAGTATTGAACTATATGAATGACAATGATATGATAAATATTGATTTCATTCAGCAGCAGATAATGATGAAAGAAAGAGAAAAATATTTAGAACAACATCAATATGAAATATACAAAGGTAAGGATGGAAGATGGTGTACATATCTACCAGCAGAAAAAAATGGCAAGAGAAAAGAAATACGTAAAAAGAATAGAACTGATGTAGAAGATTGTGTTATTGCGCATTATCGTAGTATTGCACTAGAGCCATTTATTGAACAAGTATTTTATGAGTGGATTAACAATAAACTGGAGTGCAAAGAGATAAAAAAACAGTCATATGATAGATATGAAAATCAGTTTAAGTATTTTTTTATCAATAACAAAGATGCCTGTGAGATATTAGAAATGAAGATTGGTGAAATTGATGAAGAAATACTGGAAAAGTTTATTAAAAGAACCATTGTTAATAAAGCTTTGACACAAAAATCTTATAGTAGTTTAAGAAGTATTGTAAAAGGAATGTGGTCTTATGGTAAAAAGAAGAAGTATGTCTCATTAAGTATAACTAATTTCTTTGGGGATTTAGATATTTCTAGACGTTCATTTAAACTGAACATGAA
Organism: uncultured bacterium; assembly: GCA_905215405.1. GTDB lineage: Bacteria > Bacillota > Clostridia > Lachnospirales > Lachnospiraceae > CAJMQE01. The sequence goes on along the minus strand of CAJMQE010000112.1, from coordinate 8,164 downwards.
AGATAAAAAAGATGAGGTCTATACAGAAGATGAAGTTGTAACGATAACAGGATTTCTAAGATATAGTCAAAATTTAAGATGTCAAGGATTACTTTTATCGTTTGAAACTGGAATTCGTATTGGCGAGTTAGCCTCCTTAAAACCGCAAGATATTGACTTTTCTGATGGGACAATTCATATTCAGAGAACAGAAATTAAAGTGAAAAATGATAAAGGAAATACAGAATTAGCTGTAAGTAATGTTCCAAAGACTCAGGCTGGTAACAGATATATTATAATAAACGAGGCAACAAAAGAGACTTTGAAAAAAGTATTTAACATCAGAGACACGAATAGCGAATATTTATTTTCAGAGAATGGAAGAAGATTAAGATCTAATAATTTTCGCCGTAAACTTATTAAAGTATGTGAGACTTTAAATATTAAATATAAACCTAATCATAAGATACGGAAAACATACGCGACAACTTTAATTGATAATAATGTTGATGAAATAATCATAGCTGAACAGATGGGGCATTCAGATATTTCAACAACACGAAAGTGTTATTACTATAGTAATAAGAGTATGATAAAAAAGAGAGAACAAATTGAAAATGCTTTGAAAATATAATTCATAAAAAGTGTCGTCAAATGTACTCAAAAAAACAACAAGAAATACTGCATATATGCGGGTCGTAAGAGAGGTTAAACGGAGTTCGATTCTCTCCACCCCTGTATCTGAAGCTTAGTTTTACTAAGCTTCTTTTTTTGTATAAAAATGTTGTCCAAAGTGTTAAAAATTTAAAATCAAGAAATATGCCCAATAAAATAGAAAGGTTGAATTAAATAGGAAACTTCTCTATAATAAAATTTATACGCAGCTTTATTGCTAAACTGATACGAAAGGGAAAATATGAGATTAATAGATAAACTCATATTAGATATTACAATGAAAAAATTGTTATTAATTGATGGAAGCTCTATGTTAGTGACAAATTACTATGGAAATCTTCCAAAAAGTCTTATGTTTGAAAAAGATCCAGAAAAACAGAAAAGTCTCTACCAGGATATTATGCATTCTGAGAATGGAGAGTATACAAATGCATTATATGGCATGTTAAGAACCATTCTGAAAATAATAGAAAATCAAAAACCTGAATACATAGCATTTGCATTTGATAAGACTCGAGATACATTTAGAAGAGATCTTTATGCTGATTATAAGGGAACGAGAAAGGATACACCACAACCACTAAAAGAGCAGTTCATCGCGATGGAAAATATTTTAATGCAGCTAGGGTTTAAGGTATATGTAAATGATACATATGAGGCGGATGACCTGATAGGGACACTCGCACATAAATTTGAAAATGAGATACCTGTTGTTGTAATGACAAAAGATCATGACTATTTACAGCTTGTATCAGAAAATACAAGAGCGTGGATGGTACAGACAAAGCAGGAGACATGTAACAAATTACTTAGTGAATATACTTCGTTCTGGGGTGTAGATAAGGAAATGGTTCATTTACCAGATAAGGTGTTTGAATATACAGCTGATATTGTTGAGGCTGAAGAAGGGGTATTACCGTCTCAGATCATAGATTTAAAAGGAATTGTAGGAGATACATCAGATAACATTCCAGGCGTCAGAGGCGTAGCAGGAACAGCCACAATACCACTTTTAAAAGAGTATGGTACAGTCGAAGGAATTTATGAGGCAATTGATACAACGGATAAAGATATGTTAGAAAATTTCTGGAAAGATTCACTCGGTATCAAGAAAGGTGCCTATAAAAAACTTACAGCGGAGGGAGCAAGGGAATCCGCCTTTCTTTCAAAGAAACTTGCTACAATTGTTGATGTTCCGGAACTTGACGTCGTACTCGAAGATCTGAAAGCAGACTTGAATAGAATGGAACTTGCAAAAATATGTGCAAGATATAATTTTAAGAGCATTAAGTAGTGAGAAGGTCTCTTTATAATGCAAAAGATAAATTAAAAAAAATAGCAGAGGTTGTCCATATTATAAATTGTAGGGGCTGTTAACAAAAGATATTAGAAGATATTATAAGACAGTAGAAGATAGTAAAAGGTATTATAAGACAGTTAGAAGATATTAGAGGACAGTTAAAAGATATTATAAGACAGTGAGAAGATATTAGAGGACAGTTAAAAGATATTATAAGACGATTAAAAGATATTAGATGACAATAGAAGATATTATAAGATAGCTAGAGGATATTATATGACAGCTAGATGCTATTATAAGACAGTTAAAAGATATTGTAAGACAAGTTGAAGCTATTATAGACAGTTGAGGCTATTAGAAGATAGTCGAGAATATAGGAAGACAGTCAACAAATAGTCCTTAGATAATCTATATGTAAGGCGGGCAAGATGCAGCAAATACATATTTTATTATATGACACAAATGGAAAGACGGAGGAAATTACAAATGATGGATCTTGATAAGGCAGATGAATTTTTAAAGTGCTATGAAGCAGAGAAGGCAAGATCAATTAATTCGTACACATTGAAAAAGTTATATCATGAATTACTGGAATCCAAACATCAATTTTGTGAGATATGTTTTTCACTCGAGCAGGCATTTAATGATATGAGAAAAGTATGTATAGAGGAATGTAATGAAGAATCGCAGAAAGCAAGGCAGAATACCTGGAAAAGTGAAAAGGATGATTTGAACAAAATAGATGATTCTGTAGCAAGTCCTGAAGTGCTTGAAATGGTAAATAAATTGAAGCTGATGAAGCAATTATGTGAGAAGCAATCAAAAGAAAAGCAGAAAATGGCAAAGACATTAGATAAAATGAATGATATAGTAATAGAAAAAACAGAGCAGCTTTGTCAGGTGATTATTGATCGAATGCTAGTAGGAGAGATTGAGTACGAAGCAATTGTTTCTGTAATAAAATTATTATTACAAGAGTTCAAAAAATTAGATATTGTTTTCAAGGTAATTGATATTGCGGAAGTAAGAAATAAATTTGATAAAGATATGCAGAGAGCAGAAAAGTTAAAAGGTACGGATAAGATTATGGTAAAATATGAAAACGACTTGGAACTCTTTACATGGATGAATGAGAACTGGACAGGCTTGATCAGGGAGATATATGAAAGAATTGAGATTGTTCGGAAGTGTGATTATAAAATGTAGTAAAATTTAATAAACTGAATGGTAAGTAAAAAAAGAACTGCACAGAAATATCGGATACAGATATTTGTGCGGTTCTTTTCATTTTTCAGGAGTGTGTAAAAGGGTACGATTATGTCTAGGTCTATAGTTTAATGTTGATTTCGTACTGATAGAGAGGGAGAGCGGGAATTAGTATGTTCGATAATGTCCATAGTTTAGTAACGATATTGTCGATAATGTCCAAAGCTTGGTAACGATATTTTCGATAATGTCAATTTTAGTGACGATATTGTCGGTAAGGTCTATTCTGAGTATTGTGGGGCTCTTCTTTTTTGATCGGTTTGTCACTTATACAGCCGTCTTTTTTATAACAGAGATACCAGTCTTTGCAGTCAAGATCATGAGAGTCCGGACAATTCGCTCGTTCCAGCAGCTGACTATAGGTCTTTGGCGCTGGAACAAGAGCAGGGTCTCCTGGCTGCCAGTTCGCAGGGGTTACTACTTTACACCGGTCCACGGTCTGCAGAGCCTGAATGATACGGTATATTTCAGGTATATAGCGCCCCACAGTGAGAGGATAAATCAAAATACAACGTATGATCTGCTCTGGATCAATGATAATGACATTGCGGACAGTTTCCTGTGTGCTGACATCTGGAGCAATCATACCATATCTGGCGGCTATGGCACCGTCACGATCTGCAATGATCGGGAATGGCACAGAGGAACCGGTTAATTCTTCGATGCTTTTTGCCCATGCAAGATGGGAAGGATTGCTGTCAATGCTTAAACCAAGCAACTGTGTGTTATGTGTCTGAAATTCCTTGCACATTTTTGAAAAAGCGATAAATTCGGTGGTGCAGACAGGAGTAAAGTCTCCTGGATGTGAAAAAAGAACGACCCAGGAATCTTTAAAATCACAGAGGGAAAGCGTTCCAAACGTGGTTGTAGCTGTAAAGTCCGGGGCTTTCATACCAATACTGATATGTTGAATTTCCATTGTGTTTCTCCTAATATAGAGTTCTATTTAGCTTATTCAAGAGAGAAGTAAATGGTGACAGGATTCCCAGCAGGAATTTGGGAAAGATAACAAATGAATAGAAATAAATATAATAAATAGAAATAAATATAATAAATAGAAATAAATGGATATAATTGCTATAAAGTGAAAATGAGCTGGACAATTATAATTTCAACTGGAAATATATAGTTTATAATTATTTTACTGGAAACAAGCTATGTAGCATGATATAATTCAGGAAAGATGTCAGAACGGATGTTCAATAGTTCAATATATAAGACAGGAGAAAAGAATATGCTGGATACTGGAAAAGTTTTAAATATAGCATTGGAGTATTTTGAACATGATTTAAAGCGAATCAATCATTTACTCAAAGTGTATGGATACGCAAGTACAATAGCGGCAGGAGAGGGTCTTGATGAGAAGCAGAGAAATCTAATTGAGATCACAGCAATTTTACATGATGTGGGAATTAAGGTCAGTGAGGAAAAGTACAACAGTTCAGCTGGAAAGTACCAGGAAATTGAAGGACCGGCAATTGCTGAAAGATTACTTACGGGTCTGGATATAGAAAAAGACAGTCTGGAGCGAATAAAATTTATCATAGGGCATCATCACACTTATGATCATGTCGATGGAATCGATTATCAGATTATGATCGAGGCGGATTTCCTTGTAAATGCTGATGAAGATGCATTATCAAAAGAGGCTGACCAAAAGGTGTTTGAACAGATTTTTAAGACAAATACCGGTAGTAAATTATTTGAGAATCTTTTTCTGTTCTCATAGAAATAATAATTTGGCTATCTAGGAACATCTTAGTAAATTTATCTGCGGGATCAATACTAGCTAACGTGCAATAAAGTTACAGCAAAATATAGCAAAGATACAGTAAGATAAAGCAAAGATACAGCTGAGATACAACAAAGATTCATCAAAGATTCAGTAGAGATACAGTAAAAATACAGTAAAGCTGCAACAAAGAGATAGCCAAGATACAGTCAATAGACGTATTGGAAAAGCGAGTTTCACTGTTTGGGGGAAATAAGGGAAATAAAGGTTATTCATTCAATATGATATATTGTACAATATGTATAAAATATATAGACATATGCATAGGAAAATATATATGATATCTGTACATAAAAGTGTATGGATAAAGTTTAAAAGTGACTTACACAGGAGGTTTTATAATGAAAAATTTTGCGTTTAATGCTACTACAAGAATCCTTTTCGGAAAGAATCAGCTTGAAAAGCTCCCAGAAGTACTGGGCGAATACGGAAAAAATGTATTGTTCGTATACGGTGGCGGAAGTATTAAGATCAATGGTGTTTACCAGAAGACAACAGAACTTTTAAAAGATTTTCATGTTGTTGAATTAAGCGGTGTGGAACCAAATCCCAAAATTGAATCCGTCAGAGAAGGTGTTGCACTCTGTAGAGAAAATAAGATTGACGTTGTAATGGCAATCGGTGGAGGAAGTACAATTGACTGTGCAAAGGCAATTGCTGGTGCAGTTGCGTATGATGGTGATCCATGGGATATTGTAGCGGACAGTTCACTGATAACAGATGTGTTACCGATCGTAACAGTTCTGACAATTGCAGCAACTGGTTCTGAAGCAAATAAGAATGCTGTAATTTCCAACATGGAAATCAATGAAAAAATTGGAACATCCAGTCTGAAATTTATTCCTAAAGTTTCAATTCTGGATCCTGAATTCACATATGGTGTGCCTAGAATTCAGACTGCAGCCGGTACAGCTGATATTATGTCACATGTATTCGAAAACTACTTTAAGAGTGAAAAAGGTACATTTATTCAGGATAGATTCTCTGAGGGCATTTTACAGGCTTGTATTAAGTATGGACCAATTGCTCTCGACAGTCCATGTAATTATGAGGCACGTGCCAACCTTATGTGGGCAAGCAGTATGGCTTTAAATGGTCTGTGCGGTGCAGGAAAAGGCGAAGCATGGTCATGTCACCCGATTGAACATGAACTCAGTGCATTTTATGATATTACACATGGCGTCGGCCTTGCAATTGTGACTCCACGTTGGATGAGACATATTCTGAGTGAAAAAACAGTAAAGAGATTTGCTGAATATGCCAGAAATGTATGGCATTTTACTGAAGGTGATGACTTCCAGCTTGCCAATATGGCGATTAATGCAACTGAGAAATTCTTTAAAGATTGTGGTCTGCCTATGCATTTAAAGGATCTGAACATTGATTCTACCCATTTTAAAGAAATGGCAAGAAAGGCTGTTTATAATGGCGGACTGATTTATGCATACGTTCCGTTGAATGAGCAGGATGTTATAAATATACTTGAAGATTGTCTGTAAAATACTTGATAATTTGCATAAAAGCTGACAATTTAATGACTTTGAACAAACTCTTTGACAATGAAAATATATTAAATTGCGTAGCTCAAGTTTTACATTTTCGTTTATGTTTCTTGTTATAAATCTTATAAAAATGGTTATAATATGAGTAATGAAACAAGAGAAGAAAACAAAAAAGTAATAAATGTACAAAATATTATGTAGAATAATGACATAAAAAGTATATAATGCACAAACAGATGCATGTGAAAAAGTAAGCGATATCTTGTATATGGATTGACGATTGCTTGACTTTTAAAATATTTGCTTGTACAATATAATTAATCTCTGAGTTAGAGATATTACCAGTAAGATTTAGATAGCTGATAATGATATAACTCATTTAAATTGGACAAAAGAGTAGCTCCCCAGCGCTCTTGACTATATATATTGTTCCCCTCGCAAGAAGATGAAGTCCCCCCTTAAACTTCATCTTCTTTTTTGTTGAAAAAACTGGCCTGGTCAAAAATGCAATAACTGGTATTTTACATAGACCCAATATGCTAGTAAGATAACATACAACATGATCATGAAAGACAGGAAAGAATTTAGCAGATAAGGAAGGAATAGAATATGGGTATGAAGTTTTTTGATAAGTTTGGTACCGCATGTTTCGGTTTTGTGGTATTTTTAGCAGGTATTATTTTTAGTGTAAATAACTTTGTTGTTAAAGGCGACACGACTTATGCAATCTCGCTTTTAGTTACATTTATTGGAGCATGTATATTAATAGAAGGAATAAAAAGAATCGCAACAGCTAAGAACCAACAGGCAAAGGCGGTTGTTGATGTAAGGATACTTGCGCAGGCTGCTTTATTTGCAGCCCTGTGTTACATAGGGTTTGCATTCTTTAAGATTGATATTCCAGTTGGAACAGAGAAGACTGCATTTCATCTTGGAAATCCATTTTGTGTACTTGCAGCGCTGTTGCTTGGTGGTAGCTGGGGCGGTCTTGCTGGAGCAGTGGGGATGACGATCGCGGATCTGACATCCGGATATGTGACCAGTGCACCGAAGACATTTCTTTTGAAACTTTTGATCGGTCTGATCGCAGGTTTTGTTGCGCATAAGATTTTTAAAATTACAGAAGAACATAGTCAGAAGTATACAACAGTTGCAACGATTGTTTCTACGTCAGCTGCAATGTTGTTCAATGTAATAGCAGAACCAGTTGTTGGATATTTTTATAAGACGTATTTATTGGGAGTTCCACAGGACCTGGCAAAAAATCTGGCAAAACTGGCAACTCTGACAACAGTAGTAAATGCAATTGTATCTATTATCAGTGTTACAATTATCTATCTTGCAATTCGTCCCGTATTAAAGAAGGCAGGTCTCTTTTCAGCTGTTACAAGAGCAGATGCTTAAAGAATAAACAGAGGATATAAACGAAAAATATAAGATATAATGTATTATTATAAGATATAAAGTATTATTATAAGATATAAAGGATCATCAGAAATATATATAGGATAATCAGAAGATATAAAGGATTATCAGAAAATATATAGGATAATCAGAAGATAAAAATACTCCGGTAGAAGTTCTATTCTATCGGAGTATTTTTTATTGTGCGCCTGGCGGCGCACGTTTCTAATGGGTGAAAGTCCTTAA
>CAJMQE010000111.1 GCA_905215405.1 uncultured bacterium | reverse complement strand
TTGTAAATTTATAAATTTGAGGTGGAGTTAGCCACAACTATACACGAAGCCTCATTTTAATAGGATATTAAAGAAGGCTTAAAGGAAGATACGTTTATGAAAGATCTGACCAAAGGAAATATTACAAAACTGATACTCACTTTTTCACTGCCAATTCTGCTGGGGCAGTTGCTGCAGCTGACTTATAGTCTGGTCGATACCAGAATCGTAGGAGAAATTCTTGGGGAGCAGGCACTGGCAGCAGTTGGTGCAACAAATTCGGTCAATACACTCGGCATTGGCTTTATGACAGGACTAATGAATGGATTTGCGGTTATGACAGCGCAGGCATTTGGCGCGGGGGACCACAAAAAATTGAAGAAAACAGTTGCAGCATCTTTTCTGCTCGGAACACTGATTGCAGCAGTTCTAACAATCTTTAGTCTTGTGTTTTTGATGCCTCTTCTCACTGTGCTCAATACACCACAGGAAGTCATTGCAATGTCCTATCAGTACATATTCATTATATTTGCAGGGATGCTGATATCCATGTTCTATAATGCATTTGCAGCAACACTTCGTGCAATTGGAGATACGGTCATGCCGCTGATATTTCTAGGGGTATCCGTTGTATTAAATATTGGTGGAGATTATGCACTGATAGTGTTCTTTCATATGGGAGTACGGGGAGCGGCGCTCGCCACAGTTGCATCGCAGCTTATTGCGACAGTGCTCTGTTATGTCTATATGACAAGAAAATATGAGATATTAAGATTACATGCAGATGATTTTAGGATATCGATGGAACTGGTAAGAAAGCTGTTTGCGTCAGGGCTTTCTATGGGATTTATGTCTTCTATTGTATCACTTGGTACTGTAGCATTGCAGAGTGCAATTAATACATTTGGAACATCGATTATTGTTGCTCATACAGCAGCAAGAAAAATTACAGAACTTTATATGCTCCTATTTTCAGTATTTGGAACGACAATGGCCACATATTGCGGACAAAATCTTGGTGCGGGACAGATAGACCGAATTAAAAAAGGTATTCGGAAAGTAATAGGTGTCACATGGATCTGGTGCGCAGGCGTGATCATTTCCAGCTACACGATCGCACCACTTCTGGTCCGCATGGTCACAGGAACAACGGACCCACAGGTGCTATCCACAGCAAGCCTGTATTTAAGAATCGATACATCGTTTTATTTTGTACCGGCTATGATCACAATTCTTCGAAATTCCATGCAGGGAATCGGGGACTGCGTGGTACCGATCATTTCCAGTTCTATTGAGCTTGTGGGAAAGGTGCTGATCGTAATTCTTCTGGTGCCGGTGCTCGGTTATATGGGAATTATACTGGCAGAACCAATCGTATGGATTCTGATGGTAATCCCATTGATTGTAAGAATGAAGACCAATCCGGTTCTAAAAACCGACAAATAATGCAACAATCACAAAGAAAATGTTGCATTTTTCGACTGAATGTTGTATAAATAGAAATGGTTTTGTAAAATGCGGTAAAAATATTTGGGCGAGTAGTACCTAATAATAAGCGGGTCCATAAATTGGAACAAGCAATGACTAAGGAGAGAACATGACATTATTAGGAGAACTGTTTGTAGACATAAGGGAGACGTGTGTCTATATAAATGGAAAACAGTACAGATATTTTGAATCAGTTGAAATGGCAAAGGCATTCGTAGAGGGAATGGAATGCATGTATCGAAAAGAAAAAAATGATTAAAATATATGGGTTACTAATTGCTTATTGAAGGAATACAGGAGCTGCCAGACAGGATGTGGGCAGTGGACTGGGAAAACGGCTGAAATTTAATTTCAGCCGTTTTTTTGCAATTTTTATAAAGAAATTTTCTTTTCATAGTCTTATACTAAGGGAAAGGAGGCTTGAAAAATGAATGAAGAACAGATGGTAGAGGAACTGTTAGCATATATAGAAGGGCATTTAAAAGATGAACTGACACTGGAGGAGATCGAACAGAAAATGGGGTATTCGAGATTCTATCTGATCAGGCTGTTCTCCCAGCAGACCAATTATACAATTCATAAGTATATTCAGATGAGACGTCTGACAGAGGCAGCAAGAGATCTGGTAAGAACAAAGTTACGGATTGTAGATATTGCGTATGAAGCAAATTATGATTCCCAGCAGGCTTTTACGTTGGCATTTAAAAAGGTCTATCATGTATCACCGAGTGCTTACAGACAAAGAGGGATTTTTGAGCCGGCAATGGAACCGTTCCATAAAGTGCTGTTACAGCAAGAAGATGCGACGCTCAAAGTTACATCTATACTTAAGAAGCAGAGTTCCTGTACAAATAGATCATATTTCAGGTGTATGGGGGTGGCAGCATGAGTCTGATACCAAATGTAATTGAGCAGACCAGTCATGGAGAGCGAGGTTATGATATTTATTCCAGGCTATTAGCGGATAGAATAATTTTTCTTGGAGAAGAGGTCAATGATGAGTCGGCAAGTTCGATCGTTGCGCAGCTGCTCTTTTTGGAGTCGAAGGATCCATCAAAGGATATCAGTCTGTACATCAACAGTCCGGGTGGCTCGATTACAGCAGGGCTGGCTATATATGATACCATGCAGTATATAAAATGTGATGTCTCAACAATCTGTATTGGTCTTGCTGCCAGTTTTGGGGCATTTTTACTGGCAGGAGGAACCAAAGGAAAAAGGCTTGCACTGTCGGATGCGACCATTATGATCCATCAGCCAAGTATTGGCGGAGGACTCAAAGGACCCTGTGAAGACATCAGGATTTTTTCAGAACAGATGCAGAAAAATAAAGAAAAACTAAATCAGATCCTCGCCAGTAACACAGGCAAAAGTCTTGACCAGATTACTGCGGATACGCAGAGAGATCATTATATGACGGCACAGGAAGCACAATCCTATGGGCTGATTGACCAGATCATGGCAAAGAGATAAAGTAAAATTAGCGAAGAGTAAAAATTGGCTACTTTATTAATAGATAAAATAAGCTGTCTTTCTATTATGAAGATACGAAAAATGTATCAGACTAATAGAGAGACAGCTTTTTATGCAAATAGAGCAATTTTTACTTTTTGTATGTAACCATAAGAATGGTCTTTTACAGGAACTGATTGCGACTGGCATCATATTCATAATCAATGGAAGCGAGTTTGGCTACAAGTTCGTGTTCATCGACCATAAAAGTCTTGCAGAATTCAGTCAGTGTTGGATAGTGATCTCTTAACTGCGTATTGGTAAAACTCAGCAGCATGACAGGATCTTTTGGTAATGTATCTTGCATGGTATCGTCCTCTTTTCTCACAATTAGTAAATGGTCCGGTATGAAATGCCGTACCACTCTATCATAACGGTATTTGTCATGGAATGCAATTTATTCATGCTATAAATTTATGGTTAATTTGTATTTTTTTTAGAAAATCATAGATAAGTTGTATTTATCTGTAGTATGATAAAAGTAATAGACTAATTACGACTGAGAAAAAACGGGGAAAGGAGAACAAAAATGCTGAATATTTATCGGACAGACAATGGAATTATTTCGGAATTAAATGAGTTTGAAGAAGGCAGCTGGGTAAATATGATCGCACCAACTATGGAAGAGTCCAGAAGGGTAGCGGATCATTTTGATATAGATATTGCGGATATTATCGCCGCACTGGATGATGAGGAAAGTTCCCGAGTCGATCTGGAAGAAGGATATACACTGATTCTGGTCGATATTCCTTCTGAGGAAATCAGAAATAACCGAAATGCCTATACAACAATTCCACTTGGTATCATTCTTGTCAAAGATGCTGTGATTACGGTATGCAGCCAGGAAAATATGGTCATGAAGATGTTTGCAGCGAACAGGATCAAAGGATTTTCTTCAAAAAAAAGAATGCGCTTTGTATATCAGATCATGTTCAGAACAGCCAGTGTCTATCAGGCTTATCTACGCGTAATCGATAGAAGGAGAAGTGAAATCGAAACGAGAGCAGGAAACAGAGATACGGAAGATATGGATCTTTTTGACCTGCATGAGCTGGAATCCAATCTAGTATATTTCGCAACATCACTTAGCGCGAACAAACTGGTACTGGAAAGACTGACAAGATACCAGAGAATCAAGCAGTATCAGGATGACAAAGAACTTTTAGAGGATGTAATCATTGAAAATCAGCAGGCAATCGAAATGACGAACATTTACAGAGATATTATTCATGGTACACGGGAACTGATTTCAAATATTATTGATAACAGGCTGAATAATACAATGAAATTTCTGACATCGATCACACTGGTCATGGCCATTCCAACAATTATTTCCGGTATCTATGGAATGAATGTCAGTGGAAGGTGGATGCCGCTTTCAGATACACCACATGGATTTTTGATTATCTGTGTTCTGACAGCAGTCGTATGTATTGCGGCACTGATTATCTTAAAACGTAGAAAAATGTTATAATAAAAAGTTACAAGAAATATAGCAGACATAGAAAAAGTTACAGGCAATATAAGCAGACAAAGAATAGATAGAAGGAGAGCAAGAATGAATCAGAATCAAAAAAAAGCTGGACAGCTGGAGAAATCGATTTTTCAGGAATATCCGGAACTTTTTGGCTGTCTTACAGATCTGCACCTGCATCTGGATGGTTCACTTTCTGTTCAGACGGTCAGAAAGCTGGCAGCAATGGAAGGCATATCACTACCAGAACAGGACCAGGCACTTCGTGAGAGACTGCAGGTACCGGAGGATTGTACAGATCTGAATGCCTATTTGAAAATGTTCGATCTTCCAGTTTCCCTTTTACAGACCGAAGCACAGATCAGCGAGAGTGTGTATTGTCTACAGGAAGAACTGAAAAAGCAGGGACTGATGTATGCGGAGATCCGATTTGCACCACAGTTGCATACAGAAAAAGGAATGAGCCAGACCCAGGTGGTCGAGGCAGCGTTAAAAGGCCTGAATCGTTCTAATTTTCATGCAGGATTGATTCTGTGCTGTATGCGAATGGAAGATAACAGACAGGAAAATCTTGAGACGGTGGCAATTGCAGCAAAATACAGAAATCAGGGTGTAGTGGCACTGGATCTTGCAGGAGCAGAAGGATTATTCAAAACAGAATGCTTCGAGGAGGAATTTAGCCTTGCCAGACAGATGGAGGTTCCATTTACTATTCATGCAGGAGAAGCAGATGGACCTGAGAGCATTAAAAGGGCAATTGCATTTGGCGCGGCAAGAATCGGACATGGGGTCAGAGCAATAGAAGATCCGGCTCTTGTCGAGGTCCTGAAAAAGACCCATATTCCTTTGGAAATGTGCCCAACAAGTAATTTAAATACGAGAGTGGTAGAGGATCTGAAAGAATACCCACTTGTACAATATATGAATGCAGGTGTACGGGTTACGGTCAATACGGACAATGAAATGGTATCCAATACAACGGTGGCCAGAGAACTGGCACTGTTACAGGAGAGCAATTCCCTCACGGTCAGACAGATGAAAGAAATCGTGCAAAATGGTGTTGAGGCATCTTTTGCAGACGAACGACAAAAAGTTCAGATGAGAAAAAAGATAGAACAGGCATTTGAAAATTATGAACTGTAAGAATCAGCAAGCTCTGTAGAAATGCAGTGCTTTCAAATATAATAAAAATCCCTCAATTCCGGGTAAGCTGCCAGCACATATGCAGTCTGAATAGACTGACTGGTCAAGGTGACAGATCCGGGGAAAAAGGGATTTTTTTATTATATTTCTTTATTCCATAAGTGGCTCCAACAGATTAAATTTATTCTTGTTAAATTCGATAATTCCTTCATCTCTTAATTTGCTGAGTTCGTTTGACATGGCGCTGCGGTCCACAGAGAGAAAATCTGCGAGCTGCTGGCGGTTGAACGGAATTTCAAAAGTGGAACTTCCTGCATTTAAAGATTCATTGGACAGATATGAAAGCAGTTTATCTCTGGTAGTACGCTTTGCCATATGTTCCATTTTCTTTGTCAGCATCAGATTTTTAACAGCCAGTGCAGATAACAGGTTGCGAATCAGTCTTGTGTGAAAACTGCAGGCGGAGGAGCAGACAGACAGTATTTTATGAACATTCAGAAATACGACGGTACAATCGGTGGCTGCGACGACACTTACTTCCATCGGATGAGAATTCACACAGGCATAGGTCTCTGCAAAAATTCCGCCGGCAGGCATTTCTGAGATAATAGATTTATTGCCCCAGAAGTCTTCTTTAATAATGTGAATAGAACCAGTCAGTACGATACCAAGGCTTGTAATCTCATCTCCGGTTCGGTAGATAAAGTTTCCCTTCTTAAAAGACTCATATCTTGCAGACAGACAGTGCAGTACAGATTCGGCCTCCTCCTGTGCAACGCCCTGAAATACAGGGGTCTTTCTTAATATAGTAATATAATCCTGAATTTTTTTCTTTGTAAGAGTTTGATCAGTCATAGTTTCTCCTTTCATAAATACAGTTTCCAAAAAAATCTAAAAAAATATTCATATGTGTTGTAAATACAACAGAATTGTTGTAAAAAGTGTAATATAATTCAGTCATAAAGTCAACAACGAGTAACAACAAGCAGAAAAGGAGCAATAAAATGATAAGAAGAATTATCCATATTGATGAGAGTAAATGTAATGGCTGCGGTATTTGTGCAAATGCATGTCACGAAGATGCAATCGGTATCGTAGATGGAAAAGCAAAACTTCTCAGAGATGATTATTGCGACGGACTGGGAGATTGTCTTCCAACCTGTCCAACAGGAGCAATTAAGTTTGTGGAGAGAGAAGCAGCTGAGTATGATGAAGCAGCAGTAAAAGCAAATCAGCAGAAAAAAGTGCAGGAAAATCCAGCACAGGCTGGTGGACATGGATTTGGATGTCCTGGTTCACAGGCAAGGGCAATTCATCATGAAGCGAATCGGAAAGCACATGAAACAAGTTGTCAGGAAATGACATCACAGCTTTCCCAGTGGCCAGTACAAATTAAACTTGCACCACTCTTTGCACCATATTTTCAGGGAGCGAACTTACTGGTAGCAGCTGATTGTACCGCATATGCTTATGCAGATTTCCATAATAAATTCATCAGAAATAAGATTACACTGATTGGATGTCCAAAACTGGATGCTGTTGATTACTCTGAAAAGTTGACAGCCATCATATCTAATAATGATATTAAGAGTGTGACTGTTGTAAGAATGGAAGTTCCATGCTGTGGCGGTATCGAAAATGCAGTAAAAACAGCCTTACAGAATAGTGGAAAATTTATTCCATGGCAGGTCGTAACCATATCAACAGATGGAAAGATTTTAGATTAAATTAGAAAGCAAGAACATTTCACAAAAGAAAATTTTAAATATAAAGGAGATAAAACTATGAGTAGAAATATGTTTTGTATGCAGTGTCAGGAGACAGCAGGAAACAAGGGATGTAACAAAGTGGGTGTTTGCGGAAAGAGCGCAGACCTTGCAAATATGCAGGATTTATTAATCTATGTAACAAAGGGATTATCTGAAGTTACAACAAGATTAAGAGAAGAAGGAAAGAAGATCAGCAAAGAAATCAATCATTATGTAACATTGAACTTATTTACAACAATCACTAATGCGAACTTTGATGATGAAATCTTCTATGCAAGAGTGAAAGAGACATTAAGAATTAAGAATGAACTGATGGCACAGCTTTCCGATAAAGAAAATCTTTCAGATGCAGCTCTCTGGGATGTTGCTTCTAATGCAAAACAGGGCGGACTGCTTGGCAGCATCAAGAACCTGATCGCAGGTGAAAAAGATGCAGCAGAAACAAATGAAGCAATCAAAAAAGCGCTCAAAGAAAAAGCTGATTCAAATGAAGTTGGCGTTCTTGCAACAGAAAACGAAGATATCCGTTCCTTAAGAGAACTGATCACTTACGGATTAAAAGGACTTTCTGCTTATTCAAAGCATGCAAATGCACTTGGATATGACAATGAAGAAATCGATGCATTTATGCAGGCAACACTTGCTAAATTATTAGATGATTCTATGACAGCGGATGATCTTGTTGCACTTACATTAGAGACAGGTAAATTCGGTGTAGATGGTATGGCATTACTGGATACTGCAAATACTACAACTTATGGTAATCCAGAAATCACAAAAGTTAATATTGGTGTTGGTAAAAATCCTGGTATCCTTGTTTCAGGTCATGACCTTGCAGATATCGAACAGTTACTGATTCAGACAGAAGGAACTGGCGTAGATGTATATACACATTCAGAAATGCTCCCAGCTCACTACTATCCACAGTTAAAGAAATACAAACATTTAGTTGGTAACTATGGTAATGCATGGTGGAAACAGAAAGAAGAATTTGAAAGCTTCAATGGCCCAATCCTTATGACAACAAACTGTATCGTACCTCCTAAGGCTTCTTATAAGGACAGAATGTTCACAACAGGAGCAGCTGGCTATGCAGGATGCAAACATATCGAAGGAGAAGCTGGCAGCAAGAAAGATTTCTCAGAAATTATTGAAATGGCTAAGAAATGTCAGGCTCCAAAGGAAATCGAAACTGGTGAAATCGTTGGTGGATTTGCTCATGAACAGGTATTTGCACTTGCAGATAAAGTTGTCGATGCAGTAAAATCAGGAGCAATTAAGAAATTCGTTGTTATGGCTGGTTGCGACGGTAGAGCAAATGCAAGAAATTACTATACAGATTTTGCAAAGGCACTTCCAAAGGATACTGTTATCTTAACAGCAGGTTGTGCAAAATATAAATATAATAAGCTGAATCTTGGCGATATCGGTGGCATTCCAAGAGTACTCGATGCTGGACAGTGTAATGATTCTTATTCATTAGCTCTGATCGCACTGAAGTTAAAAGAAGTATTCGAACTTGCAGATATCAATGAATTACCAATCATTTACAATATCGCATGGTACGAACAGAAGGCGGTTATTGTATTATTATCTCTGTTATACCTTGGCGTAAAAGAAATTCACTTAGGACCAACACTTCCAGCATTCCTTTCTCCTAATGTTGCAAAAGTACTCGTTGAAAACTTTGGCATTGGTGGAATCTCAACTGTAGAAGAAGATATGGAAATGTTCTTTGGTGATGAAGTAAAAGCTGAAAAAGCTGCTGATGGTGCAATTACAAAAGATATGACAATCGGAGCAATTCTTGCAGCAAAGCCTGAAAGTGCTGAAATTCTTATGGCAGCAGGTATGCATTGCCTCGGATGCCCATCATCTCAGATGGAATCATTAGAAGAAGCTTGTATGGTACATGGTCTTGAAGTTGAAACTGTACTTGCAAACCTCAATAAGTAAGAAGAATTTACAAAGCGATTTAACAATGAGCGGTTGTTCAATACAATAGATAAATGACACAGAAACCAGAGGGAGGATGTCTTGCTTTCTCCCGCAGGTTTTGTGTTATAATAATCTTAAAAAACAAAAGCGCCAAGCGCGGAAATGGAGATTGTTATGCAGGAAATTATGAAAAATATTAAAAAAGCCGAAGTACTTACCCTGAAGGATCAGATTTCTTATCAGGAAGGACAGGTAGTCAGCAAAACACTGATTCAGAATCAGGCACTCAGCATCACTCTTTTCTCATTTGATAAAGGAGAAGAAATCAGCACACATGCATCAGGTGGAGACGCATTTGTAACCTGCCTTGATGGCGTTGGAACAATTACTATTGATGGTGTGGAATATGAACTGACTGAAGGACAGTCGATCGTAATGCCAGCAGGACATCCACATTCCGTTTTAGGCAAAGAACAGTATAAAATGTTACTTGTTGTAGCATTTTAAGCATCTCCTTATGAATCATACTCCCTTTTATTTTGCAGATATGCTGTATTTCCTTCCCCTAATAGACAAGATATAGCATATTTCATATAGATTGACCCGTATTGGAAGAAAAGTCTGATACGGGTCTTGTTTTATATAAAAAACAAAAGAAATTAAATGATTTACAGCTTGTCAATTTAACTCGGAATATGTCAAATAATAAGAAAATAAAAGATATAGAACTAAGAAAATATATGAATACCTAAGAAATATATCTACGAAATGTCGTAAATACTTGAAAAATGTCAGCTAAATTGCAGAACTCGCCATTTGACACTGGTAATAAATGGTAGTAAATTAGAAAAACAATATAAATTATTTTATAAAAGATCTCTTACAAGGGGGGAAGGAGAAGAGGATGTTTTGGTTTATTATCATCTTAGCTGTACATCTAATATTTACATTTGCTGTATATTATAAAATGCGTGATAAGGGGTATACACAGCCAGCAAGTTTTATTCTTGGTCTTATTGCGATGGGAGGCGGAATACTGATCTTTCTGATTGTTGTATGTATGCCGGAAGTCGAAAATCATGAACATGGTTATTACAGATCAATGACACATGAAGAATGGATCTGCCCAAAATGTGGAAAATCAAATATAGGTTCATTTGTTGTATGTGACTGTGGTTGTGAAAGACCAGATGATTCAAAAATCGTGTATGACCAGGGTTGGACGTGCAGAGTATGCGGCGCACATAATAGTCGTTCGTCTGTAATCTGTGACTGTGGTGCACATCGATAGAATTTTGTGATTGTTATGTAGAATATAAGAAAGATCCCTGTTGTCAGAAAAGGCAGCAGGGATCTTTTGTTGTGCGCCTGGCGGCGCACGTTTCTAATGGGTGAAAGTCCTTAATCCGC
>CAJMQE010000110.1 GCA_905215405.1 uncultured bacterium | reverse complement strand
GCCCATTCTCACAGCCCTTTATTTATTTGCTTCGTGGACATCGAAATTAATTCTGGAAAAGAATCCACGATCATTTCGTGGATTCCTTGTGGGAGTAGGCGATCAGAACAACATCTTCTCCGTCTTTACTTGAAATTTCTTTTTCTAGATTCTTGATCTTTTCCATGGATTCCTCAGATATATCTGCGTATTTATAATCGTTCTCCATAGGGCACCTCCATAATTTCCAATGTCTTCATTTTTTCTGTATGAAGTTGTTACAGTCTGGTAATAGCTTTCATGGCTATGCAGCAAAGCTGTCTGCTACGTACATAAAGTTCCCTTAGTGATAAAAAAATATTCTTTGCAGATTGTGGTACAGGCGTGGATGTCAGGAAGGCTGGAGCAGGTAACTTCAGGCGTTTTCTGCATATTTATAAGTATAGGGAGAGTGGTTTTCTTCCTAAATATGGCACATGTAAAAGTTACATTTGTCAATTACAGAAGTGGAGGGAATGAGATGGTTCAGATTGACACAAATATTGTTCCGGAAGCAAAATGGAGTATCAAATGTCCGTATGGTATGGTCCCGATTGGAGTAACGGTTCATAATACAGCAAATTCAGCTTCGGCAGATGCTGAGATTTCTTATATGAACAGAAATGATAATGAAGTTTCGTACCATTTCGCAGTTGATGAAACACACGCAGTACAAGGGTTGCCATTAGACAGGAACGGATGGCATGCCGGAGATGGAAACGGAACCGGGAACAGGCGGACAATTGCCGTGGAAATCGCCAGATCGACAGCAGAGGATGAGACACTGTTCGACCAGGCAGAAGAAAATGCAGCGCAGCTGATCGCATGGTTGCTGGATGAGTATGGCTGGACAATTGGCGACGTCTATAAACATCAGGACTGGACACCGGCAAAATACTGTCCTCATAAAACACTTGACCGTGGTTGGGGCAGATTTCTTTCGATGATCGAAAATGCCATGAATGAGCAGGATGAAGAGGATTCCTCCAGTGATTCACAAGATTCTGGATCGTCAGATTCATCTGGCGATGATACGAATGATGAAGATATTGAAATAAATGGAGGGGAAATGACGAATATGAACAGAGCAGAACTGGAATACAAGGTAGACAGAATGTATCAGACCTTGCTTGGTAGAAATGCAGATTCAGACGGCCTGAAATTCTGGTCTGACGCACTTGCAGAAGGAACATCATTTCTTGAGATTTATGAAAGCATTTCAGAGAGTGACGAGAGCGTTCGTTATTATATCAACAATCTATACTGGAATATCCTTGAGAGGGAAGGAAGCGAAGAGGAGATCAGCAACTGGCTCAGCAATTATCGTGCGCATGATGATGTAACAAAAGCTTCCATGAGACAGGATTTTTATGATTCCGAAGAATATCAGAATAGTCACTCTTAAATAGGCACCTTTAAGCTGAAAAGAGATCCAATTCCGGTTAAAATAGAAAAATATCTTATAAATTTGTTATAACTTCTTCTGAAATTGCATATATAATAAGTAATGGTGCAAGGTTGTCCTTTGTGTCAGATGCGATTTAAGGAGATGGACAATATGGGATATGTTGCAGTTGGTTTTATTACATTTGTAATCGGAGCAGTCATTGGTGCAATGCTGATGGCGCTGTTGTGTGCACTGAAAGATGAGGACGATGTCTAAAAAACAAAAGATAAAATGCAGTAGGGTTTCTTTTGATAAAATGTGATTTGGGGAAATAATATAACAGAGAAAATTAAATAAATAAAATATAACAGAGAAGATTCAGTAGTAAAACAGAGCGAAAAAATGAGAAAGAAAATACAGCAGAGGTAGAGCATAATGTGTATATAGCGGGACAGTTAAGGCTGCCCCGCTATTTTTGTGTGGTTGAAAAAAGACGGCTGGATTGGTATACTGTAAATATCTGAAGGGGGAACGGATACTTACAGTAGGAAATCAAGTTTAATGGAGGTAAATACATGAAGAAAAGAATCATGAGCAGTGTGATGGCACTGTTGATGTCCGCCATGCTGACGGTAAATGGACTATCAGGCTACATTGACGTACAGGCAGGACAAGTTGTTTCAGATGGCAGTACGGCTTCTACGGTTTCAGATAATGCAATACAGGAAACTGAGCAGGATCGTCAGGCCCAGATGGAAAATGTGGACACAGAGAAGCAGAATGCACAGACAGAAACAGAAAGTACAGTTGCAGAGGAACCAGGTGACCAGTCTTTTGTAGAAAGTGAACAGGCACAGTTGGTTCAGGAAGGCAACTACCAGCAGGATTCTGATTCTGGACAGGGTGAAGTTGTCTACAATGCCAATGCAAATGTCAATGAAGTTATTGCAACAGTTGCAACAGGTCTGAAAAATGTGGATTCTACGATCGATATTAGTGGATATGAACTTCCAAAGAACAGTGCAGCCAGCGTTTTTTCACAGGCGATCAACAACAATCCGGACCTGTTTTATGTATCATCCAGTTTCAGTTATTCTTATAATTCAGCTGGATATATAGTCAAATTCACACCAAAGTATCTTGGAACAGCAGCCGAGATCGAAGCGCAAAAAGATACCTTTTATGCGGCAGTAAATTCATTTAAAGCGCAAATCGACAGTTCCCTGTCTGATGCGGAAATTGCATTACAGGTGCATGATAATCTGGCAACGACAGTTGCTTATGATTATGATAATTATAAGAATAATTCTGTGCCAGCCGTCAGCCATACAGCGTATGGAGCATTGGTTGATCACGTGGCAGTATGTGATGGATATGCGCTTGCATATTCCTATCTATTGAATCAGTGCTTTGGCATCAGCACATCGCTTGTAACAAGTACTGCAATGAATCATGCATGGAATGTTGTCAAGATCGATGGAAATTATTATCACGTGGATGTTACCTATGATGATCCTGTTGTAAATGGTGGATCAAAAGTTTACTATGTGTATCACAATTATTTTCTGTGCAGTGATGATGGACTGAAACAGCATTATTCCTGGGATAGTGGCGGAATCAGCTGCTATAATACAAAATATGATGATGCAGATTGGAGATATTCAGGCAGCAGTCAGGCAGCATATTCTGGAATCATCGGAGAATATCAGGGCTTGTGGTACTTTGTCGATGGTGATACAGGTCATATCAGTACATATAGTTTTAACACACAGCAGACAACAGATCTTGGCATCTATGCTTCAGGCGGTGCTGTTCTTCCTGCGGATGGTTGTTTATACTATTTTAGTGGTCTTAGTACAAGAAAACTTTACCGCTATGACCTGGACAGCAAAGAAACAGTACTTGCTTATCAAGTGTCAGCAGATTCGAGTCTTACGATGGAAAGTCTGAAATTCATAGGAAATGACCTCTATTATGGTCATGGAGATACCGGATATCCAACAGGAATCAGCAAAAGTAGTAGTGAAACAACAGACGAAAAAGTGACGGTATATAACGGCGTTGATTACAGTGCTGTGTATGATCCTGATTATTACAGAGAAAATAACGCTGATGTGGCAGCCGCATTTGGAAATGATCAAGAGCAGTTGATCTGGCATTTCGTTGAATTCGGTATGGCAGAAGGCAGATGTGCGAAAGCAGATTTTAATGTTGTATATTACAAATATGCGTTGCAGAATGATGATCTCAGAAATGCCTATGGTGGAGATATGAAACAGTATTACTATCACTATATGAACTATGGACAGTACGAAGGCAGAAGTGTATCGGATTACGATGCCATTTTTGATGCGGATTACTATCTGGAACAGAATCCGGATGTATATGAAAATATTGTAAGCAGATTTACCAGCGATGGAAATCTGAAAGGATGGGCATTGTGGCATTACTGTGAATTTGGTATGAGCGAAGGCAGAAGCGGAAGCGAAAATTTCAAGATCTTTAACTATCTTGCAGCTAATGCAGATGTCTATGCGGCTTATCAGAAGGATCTGAAGCTGGCAACAGTGCACTATCTGAATTTTGGCAAAAATGAAGGTCGAAGCGTGACACCATCTATTGATATCTATACTATTCCGCAGACCAGACCAGATGTGGTAACAGCATTTGGTAATAATAAATTTGCGTGGGTATCCTGGTATATTAATTTTGGTAGTAAAGGAATGTAATTGTAGAAATTGTTGGGAATGAGTAAAATTCAACAGATTTGATAGTATGAATACAAACGAAAAAAGCCCCGGTCACCAGATTGGATTTTGGTGACTGGGGTATTTCTATGCTTGTTTCAGGTGTGTTTTTGTTCTTTTTTTGCAACATTTATAAAGCGTTGTTTCATGTCTTCGACAAGGCGGGTGATATAAAAAGTTCCATTTTCCTGATCTTTATAAATACTATTTTCTTCGAAAGGAATAAACCCACCGGCCATTCGCTCATGTCCACCACCGTTTCCGATGCCTTTCAGAGCTTTTTTGGTAATGGCACCGGAATCATAGGATTCATCGCTTCGAATGGAAATCTTAATACCGTCTTCTTTTATGGAATAGACGATAGACAGATTGATCTCGGATATGGCAAGAACAAAGTCGGAAATCGTGGCGATCAGAGCTTCCGGACAGTTGATGCCGGTATTTGCAAAACTGATATTATTATAGATGAGTATGGTGTCAAGTGCATTTGCATAGGCCTTTAAATCAGTCAGCTGAATATTGTTTGATTCCAGTGAGCGAATAAAAGTAATATCGCAGATTTTATATAACCGATAGAACATTTCCAAGTCGAGTTCGGATACTCCGCGTGACATATTTGCAGTATCGATTTTGATGCCATACATGAGCGCAGTTGCAGTGTTACGATCAATTGGAATGTTATTTTCATAGAAATAACCGGCAATGATGGAAGCACAGGCACCAACCTCAGGACGGATGTCGCAACATGCGTACAATGTCCTTTCCAGGCAGACATCCTGATAAGTCGGATGGTGATCAATACAGATAATACTATCAGAATCCATACTCATGACATTTGCATTGCCTTTCTGGGAATCGACAAGAATGACCTCTGTTTCACCTGATGGAACAATAAGCGAGTCGATATTTACAATTTCGATCTGCAGACTGTGGATCAGCTTAATAATACTGTTGCGGTCTATCTTGCCTTTATAGCAGATGGTTGAATCAATTCCGTAATGGTTCAACAGTTTCTGCATTCCGTAAGCCGTTGCAATTGCATCCGGATCCGGAAAATTATGTGTCTGTATATATACATGTTTATTCTGAATACAGTGTATGATTTCCTGTAATTTCGTCATGGAAATGCCACCTCATTTTCGAAAATTTGTGGTCGTGCTGTCAGATATCTGACTTGATATAATAAGTATTATACATAATAACGGTTTTTCATGCAAACATTTACTAATCACGATGAATAAATGAACGGATGAGCATGAAGTGAGAACTAAAAATTGGAAATAGGAAACAACACTGCCGGATTGACGTCTGCTATTGTCATGTTATAATGATAATAATGGAGTTTACTGTCATTTCAAGTAGAATAATGAGAGTTGGAGGTAAAGAAATGAAACGATTCCGTATTTTGTCATGTTTTGCACTTGTGCTGGTTGTCATGACAATCATGAAGATGCCGGTACGGGCAGCGCAGAACAGTGATTTTACAATCAATGATGGGGTCCTTACTGGATACAGTGGTGACGGTGTGGATGTTGTCATACCTGATGGAGTCACTTCTATTGGAGCAAATGCTTTTGAAAATAACACCAGAATCAAAAGTATCACAATTCCGAATTCGGTTACAACAGTTGGTGAGTGGGCATTTTATCATTGTATTAATCTGACTGAAATCAGTATGCCGGATAGTGTTACCCAGATGGGAACTTATGCATTCGCAGACTGTACTTCACTGGAAAAAGTAAAGCTGTCAGGTAAACTTACAAAGCTTGACTGGGGCATTTTTGCTGGATGTCAGAGTCTGAAGGAAATTACGATACCATCTTCTGTCACAGAAATCAGTGATGGTGTATTTTCAGAATGCGCATCACTGGAAAGTATTACGATACCATCTTCTGTTACCACATTTGGAAACAATGTGTTCGAATCATGCGATGATCTGAAGAAAATCGTAAACAATGCAAAGACTGCACTTTCTTTAAGTGGAATTAACGGTTATACCTGGTATCAGGCTGGAAGTAGTAACGAGATAACATCTGTCAGCGCTGGAACAGCAGTCAATCGAACAGATTCCAATGCATTCAGTAGCTACGAAGGAACAGATTATTCTGCAGTTTACGATTACAGATTCTATGCAGAGAATAATCCTGATGTCGTGTCAGCTCTAGGAAATGATCCGGAACAGTTGATCTGGCACTTTGTCAATTTTGGTATGTCAGAGGGCAGATATGCGAAGAAACAGTTCAATGTCGTGAAGTATATGTATGCACTTGGCAACGAAGATGTACGTCAGGCTTATGCAGGAAATTTAAAAATGATCTATTTCCATTACATGAATTTTGGACAGTATGAAGGCAGGGCAGTGTCAAGCTTTGATGCAGTATTCAGCCCAGAGTATTATCTGGAAAAGAATCCGGATGTATATGAAAATCTCGTATCGAGATACTCAAGCGATGGAAATATCTATGGATGGGCCTTATGGCATTTCTATGAATTTGGAATGAATGAAGGACGTCGTGGAAATACAGAGTTCGGTGTATTCAATTACATGGCAGCAAATCAGGATGTTTTTGAGCAGTATGGAAAAGATTACAAAGGAGCTACTTTCCACTATCTGCAGCATGGAGATAACCGTCCAATCACAGCAAAATACGATATGTATACGCTGCGAACAACAAGACCTGATGTAATTGCAGCATTTGGTTCTGATCCATATCTCTGGATCATGTGGTATCATAATTTTGGTAAAACAGGCATGTAATTTTTAGTAAAATAGGAATGTGGTCTGCCGAAAAAGCTGAAGCATGTAGGAAACAAAAGTACATACTTGAACTTAGTACATAAAAGGATATGAGCGTTCACCTTTAGCAATAGTAAAAGATAAAAGAATATGAGCATTCATCTTTATGAAGAGTGCAGGACGCATAAAAATGCTGTTATGGACCGAAAACAGCCTCCGAAGAAAAGAAATTTTTGTGGAGGCTGTGCGGGCTATAACAGTTTTTTTATGTAGAAATAAAAATACTATAAACAAATGATGCTGTCGCACGCAGACAGGAGGGAATGAAAAAAGAGCAGATGCAGAATAAGCAGCATAAATCGGGAATACTATGACAGACGGATGTGTTAGGCACGAAAAGGAACCGCTTGCAGGAATGCATGTGGAAAGTATATAATGGATAATATGTAAAATTATGTGGAATTCTGGTGCAGTGCAAAGATAGAATTTACACAATACGAGATAAATGGGAATGGAGAGAATCATATGTATAAAGGATATGCAAGAGTGTCTGCTATGACACCAAAAATTAAAGTTGCAGATTGTAAATATAACACTGAGAAAATTTGTGAACTGATAGAGGAAGCTTCTAAAAAGAGTGCAGAAATCGTTGTATTTCCAGAATTGTGTATAACAGGATACACCTGCAATGATCTGTTCTTACAGGATACGCTATTGGATGGAGCAATCGAGGGACTTCAAGAAATCGCTGCATTTACAAAGAATAAAAAAGGAATGATGGTCTGGGTCGGACTGCCTTATGAGTTCGGCGGGAAACTCTATAATGTTGCTGCCACACTTTTTGAGGGCCGGATTCTTGGTCTTGTACCGAAAAAAAATATACCGAATTATTCTGAGTTCTATGAAAAGAGATATTTTGCAGAAGGAAGAGATGAAGTTGTTGAAGTGCAGCTCTGCGGACAGACTGTTCCATTTGGTAATAAGATCCTGTATAAATGTATGAATGAAGCAGGGCTGGTCATTGGAACAGAAATCTGTGAAGATCTGTGGGTACCACTTCCACCAAGTATAGAACACACATTAAATGGTGCTACAGTCTTGATCAATCTGTCCGCAAGTAATGAAACAATCAGTAAAGACAGCTACAGAAGAGATCTGATCAAAGGACAATCGGCAACACTCATGTGTGCATATGTTTACGCAAGTGCTGGAGAAGGAGAATCGACACAGGATCTCGTATTCTCAGGACATAACATGATAGCTGAAAATGGTACACTGTTAAAAGAAGCGAAACGTTTCGCAAATGAAAGTATTTATTCTGAAATCGATGTAGATAAGATCAGATTTGAGCGCCGTAGAATGTCTACATTTACGAGCAGAGAGGAAAGTACAGATTATACCATTGTTCCATTTACCATACAGAAGAAGGAAATGCAGCTGCTCAGAAAATATGACAAAGCGCCATTTGTTCCAGGTAATAAGAAGGAAAGAGAAGAAAGATGCGAGGCAATTCTTTCAATACAGGCACAGGGCCTGAAAAAGAGACTGGAACACACGAACTGTAAGAGTGCAGTCATTGGTATTTCTGGAGGATTGGATTCCACACTGGCGCTGCTTGTTACTGCGCGTGCTTTCGATTCCCTGAATATTGAAAGAAAAAATATTACAGCTGTGACTATGCCATGTTTTGGTACAACGGACAGAACCTATACGAACGCTGTGGAACTGACCAGAATTCTTGGGGCAACTCTGCGTGAGATAGATATTAAGGAATCTGTAACAATGCATTTTAGGGATATTGGCCATGAAATGGAGAATCACAATGTAACTTACGAAAATGGACAGGCGAGAGAGCGAACACAGATTTTGATGGACATTGCAAACCAGACAAATGGTATGGTAATCGGAACTGGTGATATGTCAGAACTCGCACTTGGATGGGCGACTTACAATGGAGATCATATGTCTATGTATGGAGTCAATGTTTCCGTGCCAAAGACGCTGGTTCGTCATCTTGTTCAGTATTATGCAGACAGCTGTCAGGATAAAAAGCTTTCAGAAATTCTGATCGATGTGCTGGATACGCCAGTGAGTCCTGAACTGCTTCCACCGGAAAAAGATGGAACGATTGCGCAGAAGACAGAAGATATCGTTGGGCCATATGAATTACATGATTTCTATTTATATCATATATTACGTGCAGGTATCAGACCGGACAAGCTGTATTATATAGCGAAAAATGCATTTGATGGAATCTATGATCATGAGACGATCCTGAAATGGTTGAAGACGTTTTACCGCAGATTCTTCTCGCAGCAGTTCAAGAGAAGCTGCTTGCCAGATGGTCCGAAAGTGGGTTCTGTTGCAGTATCACCAAGAGGAGATCTCAGAATGCCAAGTGATGCCTGTGCAGCAATGTGGCTTGAGGAAGTTGATAAACTGCAAGCGTAGACACTGCTTTAGCATATCCTATGAAAAGATTAACACATAATTTCAGAGCTTTCTGAATAATAATTAGTATGTCCAAAAGATAAAGATATTGATTGCACTAATAGTCAAATTTAGACAAAATATAGCTAAATTTTACATCATAATTAGATAATTTGTATTGACTTTTGGACATATTTTCGTTATAATTGATAAAGAATTAACAAAAGTTATTTCTTTTTATGTAGGGTTTATAAAAAAATATCTTTTCATAGGAGGTAATATTATGGCACGTTTTACTTTACCAAGAGATTTATATCATGGAAAGGGTTCTTTGGAAGAATTAAAGAATCTGAAAGGTAAGAAAGCAGTCGTTGTCGTTGGTGGGGGATCAATGAAACGATTTGGATTTTTGGATAAGGCTGTTGAATATCTGAAAGAAGCTGGCATGGAAGTCAAGCTGATTGAAAAGGTAGAACCGGATCCAAGTGTTGATACTGTTATGAAGGGTGCACAGATCATGCAGGAATTTGAACCAGATTGGATCGTTGCTATGGGCGGTGGCTCACCAATTGATGCCGCAAAAGCAATGTGGGTATTTTATGAATATCCAGAGACATCTTTTCAGGATCTGATCACACCATTCAGTTTTCCAACGCTGCGTCAGAAAGCTCATTTTTGTGCAATTCCATCAACTTCAGGAACTGCAACAGAAGTTACTGCATTCAGTGTTATTACAGATTATAAATCAGGTATCAAATATCCACTCGCTGATTTTAATATTACTCCGGATGTGGCAATTGTCGATCCTGCCCTTGCAGAGACAATGCCTAAGAAACTGACAGCTCATACGGGTATGGATGCGATGACACATGCGATTGAAGCATATGTATCTACACTGAACAGTGATTATACAGATCCTCTCGCACTTCATGCAATTAAGATGGTACATACTTTCCTGAAGGCATCTTTTGATGGTGATATGGAAGCAAGAGACAGAATGCACAATGCACAGTGTCTTGCAGGTATGGCATTCTCCAATGCGCTGCTTGGTATTGTTCATTCCATGGCACATAAGACAGGTGCTGCCTATTCAGGTGGTCATATCGTTCATGGTTGTGCGAATGCGATGTATCTGCCAAAAGTAATCAAATTTAATGCCAAAGATCCTGTAGCTGCTGAAAGATACGCAGATATTGCAAGATTTATTGCATTAAAAGGCGATACAACGACAGAATTAGTTGATGCATTGATCGCTGAAATCAAGAAGATGAATGCAGCTCTTGAAATTCCAACCTGTATTAAAGAATATGAAGGTGGAATTATTGATGAGAAAGAATTTAACGAGAAGCTTTCCAAGGTTGCAGAACTTGCAATCAGTGATGCATGTACCGGTTCAAATCCTAGAATTCCTACACAGGAAGAGATGGGAAAATTATTACATGCATGCTACTATGATGAAGAAATTGATTTCTAGTATAGAATAAAAATAAAGTCCCTGCTTCTGAAAAGACAATGGTGTTAAGTTAAGGATTCAAAGAGAAGTTAGTATCGTTTGCGATATTAAC
>CAJMQE010000109.1 GCA_905215405.1 uncultured bacterium | reverse complement strand
GCATAAACACTAAGCTTTCAGAAAATTTGACCCACAACTATACACGAAGAGCCTTATATTATTATGTAAATCCAAAAAAAAGAATTATAAAGTTAAAGATATCTGACAATATACAGCTTAATATTAATTATTTAGAATATTTGTTGACATATACTAAGAGTGCATGATATAAAGTTACTTGTAAGTTACATTTGATCATTCACTAAAACCAAAATAACACCAGAAATAGACATACGAAGACGTATCAAACGTTTTTCGTATGTCTATTTTATTGTTTCAAAGATTTTGTTTTATAGTTTAGAGCTGGATGAAGATGCCAGTTACTTTATTATGAATACGGAATTTTGTATACAAAGTGAACGAAGCAAATTGAACTTGAATACGTTTCAGTATAGGGACTTACAAGGGAGAAAGGAGATGTGCTTATGAATTATTTTGATTTTATAATTCATTATATTGATGATAATCAGAATGTGTTTACCAAGATGAGCGATGAAATCTGGGGATTTGCTGAACCGCGATTTCAGGAATATCAGTCATCTCAATTGCAGCAGGATTATATGAGACAACAGGGATTTTTAATAAGCGCAGATCTGGCAGGAGAAAAGACGGCATTTATTGCAGAATACGGAGAAGGAAAACCGGTAATTGCATTTCTTGGCGAATTTGATTCACTACCAGGACTATCGCAGAAAGCAGATAAAACCTGCTATTCACCGATCATTGAAGGAGGAAATGGGCATGGATGTGGACATAATCTTTTAGGATGTGCATCACTGACTGCTGCAGTTACGTTAAAGGCATATATGCAAAGTAATCATATTTCTGGCACTGTGCGATATTATGGGTGTCCGGCGGAGGAAAATGCAGGTGGAAAGGCATATCTTGTCAGAGATGGATATTTTAATGATTGTGATATTGCAATTACCTGGCATCCGGGAACGGTAAATAAAGTAACGGATTCAGGTTCACTTGCTAATTTTAGAGCATTTTTTACATTTAAAGGAATACCAGCACATGCAGCAGGCTGCCCTGAACTTGGAAGAAGTGCATTAGATGCAGTAGAACTTATGGATGTTGGCGTTAATTATATGCGGGAACATATGATTGATCAGGCGCGTATTCATTATGCAATTACAAATCCAGGTGGAAATGCCCCGAATGTTGTCCAGCAGGAGGCACAGGTTTTATACGCAGTCAGGGCACCAAAGATTTTTCAGGTAAAGGAACTTTTCGATCGTGTCTGCAAGATTGCAAAGGGCGCAGCGATGATGACCGAAACAGAAGTCACGATTCGTCAGGTTGCGGCGTATTCGGATTATATCGCAAATCCTGTTATCTCAGAACAGTTAGGAAAGAATATGGACAGGATATTTCCTATTTATTACACAAAGGAAGAACTTGCATATGCACAGCAGTTTAAAAATGTGATAACAGAGCTTGATCGTAAAGCTCTAAAATCAACGGCAGCCGATCTTTTTGGGAAAGAAGCTGGAACAAAATTGTTGGAACAGCCGATTTTTACAGAAGTATCAAAAGTAGTCGCAAGCCCTGGTTCCAAAGGTTCTACGGATGTAGGAGATGTCAGTTGGGTGTGTCCTACAGGTCAGATTAGTACAGCCTGCTGGGCACAAGGAACGGCAGGACATTCCTGGCAGGTAGTAGCACAGGGAAAATCGGAAATTGCGCATAAGGGATTTCTTGCAGCATCAAAAGTAATGGCAGTGACAGGGTGTGAATTTTTAATGAATCCAGAATTAGTGAAAAAAGCACACGCATCCTGGATTACAAGTCTGGATGGTGAGAAATATCCAAATCCGTTACCTGCAGATGTGAAACCGACATTATGGTAGATATTCGTAAACTATATGGTAGGTGTTCATAAACTGGATAATAGATATCCGTAAACTTTATAGTAGACATTTGTGAAACAAATCGATATTTGTAAACAGAAAAAGGGAGGCAACATTATGAAAAAAATAAAAAGAATTATATCCGTATTTTTATCTGCAGTGTGCCTGCTATCTATGACAGGATGTGCAGACAGTAGTGGCAGTGAAAGTGCAGCAAAAACTTATAAAGATACCATTCATTATGCAGTCAGTCAGGAAGCACCTTCGTTGGATTTGATGAAGAACAGTTCCCTGATCGCAAGAACAATTTGTAATGGAACAGTATTTGAAAAACTGGTCACATTGAATAGTCAGTCCGAGCCTGTTCCGGAGTTGGCGGAGAGTGTTGATGTGAATGCAGATTCTACTGAATTTATTTTTCATTTAAGAAAAGGAGTTAAATTCCATGATGGAAGTGAAATGACATCAAAAGATGTTGTTGCATCCATGAACAGATGGTTTGATTCATTTAGTACAGCAGCAAATGTTGTGAATGGGGCAAGATTCGAAGCTGTGGATGATTACACATGCAAGATCTCACTTTCCTCACCATGTGTAACATTGTTGTCTGTTATTGCAGGTTCCTCACAGCCGGCGATGATTACAACGGCAGCAGAGTGCGAAAATGAAGATGCAAATGGTTTCCTACAGAATTATATTGGTACTGGTCCGTACAAGTTCGTAGAGTGGAAATTAAATCAGTATATCGAGTTACAGAAATTTGATGATTATGTAGCATATGGAAATGAGACAGAGGAAATGGATGGATGGGCAGGTTACAAGCACGCCTATACTAATACACTTTATTATGATTATGTTCCAGACGAAGCAACAAGAGTTGCCGGACTGCAGACAGGACAGTATGATTTGATCTATGGACTTTCTAGTGACAACTATAGTATGGTAGACAGTTCCAGTGATCTGACTACATTTCAGGAACAGGGCGGAACGGTAGCGTTCGTTTTTAATAAAAAAGAAGGACTTGCTGTAAATAAAGATTTTAGAAAAGCTGTCAATGCAGCAGCAAATTGTGAAGATATTTTAAAGGCTGCCTTTGGTACCTTTTATGAACTCGGTTCCTGCTACATGGATTCGGCTCAGGCAACATGGCTTACAGATGCCGGCTCAGAAAATTATAATTTGCATGATGCGGCAAAGGTAAAAGAATACCTGGATGCAGCTGGTTATAACGGTGAGACATTTCGGATACTCTGTCCAACAATTAATAATGGAGATAAGATGGCAGAGGTGTTCAGACAGAATCTCGAAGCAGTTGGAATTAATGTAGATATCACACTTGTTGATTGGGCTACATTTACATCTTACAGAACGGATGCAAGTTCATACGATATGTATATCACTACATTTGCCAGTGTTCCAATTCCATCACAGAAACTTTACTTTGGTCCATCCTATCCAGGCTGGTCTGTTGATGATACCCTTGCGGCAGATCTTCTTGCATTTAATACAGCAGCAACGAATGAAGATGCAAAGAAGGCTTGGGAAACTTTACAGGGCTACTCATGGGACTATCTTCCACTAATTAATGTGGGACATTATATTAGTGCATATGGAATGAGTAAGAAATTGGAAGGATCATCAAATTATATGGGAATATATCTTTGGAACGCAAGAGTAGCAGAGTAACAAAATGTATTAGAATGAAAAGTAAACAATAAAAAAGTACATAGCAACGTTGCACAAAGAAGTGCCTGTTATCTAACGACAATGGGCGCTTCTTATTTTATTTATGAAAATAAAGGAGGTAGTCTTGTATGGGAAAATACATAGTAAAGAGAGTTCTATCTGTAATACCTGTATTATTGGTTGTTTCTATTATTGTATTTTCACTGTTACATTTGACGCCAGGAGATACTGCTGCAGTAATTCTGGGTGAAGATGCATCACAGGAGCAGATCACAGAACTGAGAGAGAGAATGGGACTTGATAAACCAATTATTGTTCAGTATTTTACCTGGATCGGAAATATATGTAAAGGTAATTTTGGTACCTCTGTAGCATCCAACGGAGAATCAGTTGCTTCCATGATAGCAAGTCATTTTAAGCCAACAATTGAACTTGCTCTTTATGCGTTATGCATTAGTGTCCTGATTGCATTGCCGCTTGGCATGCTGGCGGCAAGAAAAAGGGGAACCATTGCCGATCATCTAGTTTCAATTTTAGCATTGCTTGGAATATCTGTTCCTAGTTTCCTACTTGGCCTTGGTCTAATGATGTTATTTGCAGTCAAATTAAAAATATTTCCCGTCTCAGGATATAAGGCCTGGTCTGCTGGGTTTGAATTACATATAAAGTCACTGACACTTCCTGCAATTTCGCTGGGCTTTATGCATGCAGCATTTATGATGAGAATGACGAGAGCTTCAATGCTGGAAGTATTAAATAGTGATTATATTCGAATGGCGAAGGCAAAGGGAGTAAGAGAAACAGTAATTGTAGCAAAACATGCATTTCGGAATACGCTTGTTACGGTAATTACGGTAGTAGGACAGGCTTTGATTGGTGCTCTTTCTGGTGCAGCTGTTGTAGAAACACTTTTTGGCATTCCAGGAATGGGTGCGCTGATAGTCAATTCAGTGGGAAGAAGGGATTATCAAGTCATTCAGGCGGCAGTTCTTTTGATTGCAGTCATTAATGTAGGTATTAATTTGGTTGTAGATCTATTTTACGGTGCAGCGGATCCAAGGATTAGATTGGAGTAATAGTATTAGCAGTATTTTTTCCTAAGATTTGTAAGGCGAACAAGTCTTAGAAAGCACAAATAAAATGTGCAGTAAGGAGGTATGTATGAATATACAGAATATAAATGCGGGAGCATTACCGTTTACGGATCAGAATGAATTGGAAACTGTCAGAAAGAGATTAGCGAAAGAACAGCGTCAACTTAAGATAAAGAAATTTCTGAGTAATAAAATGTCAGTTGCAGGATTTGTGATAGTTCTTGTTATGGTGCTAGTCGCAGTATTTGCACCGATCATTGCAAAAGTAAGTCCGTATGATGCAGATGTTGTAAACAGACTGCAGAAACCATCTGCAGCACATATATTTGGAACGGATTCACTCGGAAGGGATGTCTTTAGTCGTGTTCTATATGGTGCCAGGGTTTCCATGACAGTAGGTTTTTCAGTGGGACTGCTCTCAGCGGTACTTGGAATGATTATGGGAATTTATGCAAGTACGAGTAAGATTATGGATAATATTCTGATGAGACTTTGTGATGGCTTGAAAGCAATTCCGAATATTCTTCTTGCAATTACATTAATGGCAGTACTTGGTGCAGATATTAAAAATGTCATTATTAGTCTGACTGTCGTTAGTACACCAGCAATTGCCAGAATTGCCAGGTCTTCAGCACTGGTTGTAAAAGAGCAGACTTATGTGGAAGCTATGAAATGTCTTGGTGCCAGCCGTTCAAGAATTTTATGGAGACATATTGCTCCAAATATTCTGGCACCAGTTATTGTGCAGATGACTTTTGTATTTGCATCTGCAATTATTTCAGAGGC
Organism: uncultured bacterium; assembly: GCA_905215405.1. GTDB lineage: Bacteria > Bacillota > Clostridia > Lachnospirales > Lachnospiraceae > CAJMQE01. Next base: position 5,517 of record CAJMQE010000109.1, on the reverse strand, counting down.
AGCTTTAAGTTTTCTGGGTGCAGGTGTTCCAGCTCCAATCCCAAGCTGGGGAAGCATTTTAAATGAGGGCAAATCTTATATATTCAGCAATTCCTGGTGGATGATTGCATTTCCAGGTATTTTCACAGGCATATCTGTTTTGGGATTAAATTTGTTCGGAGATGGTTTACGAGATTTCCTTGATCCATTGACAAATTAATCACAGGTATGTGATATGCAAGAAAAAGACAATAAGATTGGAGGATTCCTATGAGCACAAAAAAAATACTGGAAGTAGAAAATCTGAGTACGACATTTCATACAGAGCGTGGAGATCTCAAAGCAATCGATGGAGTTTCCTTTTATGTAAATAAAGGAGAAATTCTAGGAGTGGTTGGGGAATCTGGATGTGGAAAGAGTGTTACATCTCAATCGATCATGAGGCTGTATGATGAAAAATATACTGCAAAATACGGTGGAAGAGCCTTATTAAATGGTGAGAATATTTTTGAAATTCCCGCTAAAAAAATGCAGGAGATCAGAGGATCCAGGATATCTATGGTATTTCAGGATGCATTAAGTTCGCTGAATCCGGTGTTTAAAGTTGGGGATCAGATTATGGAGACATTGATGATTCATCAGAAAATGGATAAGAAGGCGGCGAAAAAAGAGGCGGTGGAAATGCTCAGGCTGGTCGGAATTCCGGCACCTGAAAAAAGGGTGGACCAGTATCCACATGAATTATCGGGTGGTATGAGACAGAGGGTCATGATAGCCATAGCACTTGCATGTAAGCCGGAACTCTTAATTGCTGATGAACCCACAACGGCCCTGGATGTTACAATTCAGGCGCAGATCATGGATTTGATTGTCAGTCTGAATAGAGAACTACAGATGGGCGTGATTTTGATTACCCATGACCTTGCGGTTGTCGCAGAAATGTGCTCAAGGGTTGTTGTAATGTACCTTGGTCAGATTGTGGAGGAAGCAAATGCGGAAGATATCTTTGATAATCCAAAACATCCTTATACACTTGGATTGATAAAATCCATACCGAAGATTGATGGAGACAGAAATGAAAGATTGTACATGATCAAAGGAATGGTGCCGTTGCTGAATCAGATTCCGGCTGGGTGCAGATTTGCACCACGTTGTCCTTATGCAACAGATAGATGTAGGACGCACATGCCAGAATTAAAAGCGGTAAGCGCGACACAAAAGGTACGTTGTTGGAGAATAGAAGAAAAATAGATGGTTGATAAGCAGATTTGAAAGTGCAGAAACGGAGGGATCAAAATGAGCATGGAAATCAGAGAAAACGATAAAAATGTAGTATTACGGGCTGAGGCCGTTTCAAAGTACTTTCCTATCAAAAATGGATTTGGAAGAGTGATTAATTATGTTAAGGCAGTGGATGGAGTCAGTATGGAATTACATAGAGGTGAGACCTATGGACTGGTCGGTGAGACTGGCTGCGGAAAAAGTACTTTAGGAAGAACGTTGATTCGCTTGCTCGAGCCGACGGAAGGGTATGTTGAAATAGAAGGAAAAGAGATTACGCATATGAATGAAAAGGATCTGCGTCCAATGAGAAAAGATGTACAGATGGTATTTCAGGATCCTTTTACTTCACTGAATCCTAGAAAAAAAGTAGGGGAGATTTTACTTGAGGTTTTGGAAATACACAATATAGGAAAAAAATCAGAACGCGTTGAGATTGCAATGAATATTTTAGCAAAAGTTGGTTTGCGACCAGAGCATTTTTACAGATATCCACATGAGTTCTCCGGTGGTCAGAGACAGAGGGTTGGGCTGGCAAGAGCATTGATTCTAAATCCCAAAATGATCGTATGCGATGAACCAGTATCTGCACTTGATGTTTCAATTCAGTCACAGATCATCAATCTCTTGCAGGATTTACAGAAAAGTGATGAATTAACATATCTTTTTATTGCTCATGACATGAGTGTAGTGAAATACATTTCAGATAGAATTGGGGTTATGTACCTCGGTCATATTATGGAAGAAGCAGATAACAAGGAGTTATTTACGAATACCCTGCATCCTTATTCACAGGCATTGCTTTCTGCAGTACCTTCTCCGGATGTTCATAGAAAGAAGGAAAGAATTGTGCTGGAAGGAGATCTTCCGTCACCAATTGATCCTCCAAGAGGTTGTGTGTTTCATACAAGGTGTCCTTATGCAAAGCCAATTTGTGCAGAAATGATTCCTGTTTTGAAGAATGTATCTGGAAGTCATAAGGTCGCTTGTTTTCGGTATGATAAAGATCTGACTCCGGATCCGTGGGAGAAAGATGAAAAGCTATCTTAATTTTGTATATAGGATAATTTAAATCGATCTAAAATAGCATTCATAAATACTGGGTAACACACATTTATCTAACACAATTAACACACAAAATTATAACCAGGAACACGAGATAATAGGAAAGGATCTGTACTTATGGAATATGAAAAATATTTAAGTGAGATAGATAAAAAAGCAGGAAAGCTGATTGAAGCCAGTGACACAATCTGGGATTGCGCAGAATTAGCCTTTTCTGAATATCAGTCAGCTGAAATACTAAAAAATCTTCTTCGTGGGGAAGGATTTGAAGTGATGTCACAGGCGTATGACATAGAAACAGCATTTACAGGTAAATACGGCAATGGCCGGCCATACATTGGAATTCTTGGAGAGTTTGATGCATTGGGGGCATTGAATCAGATCGCAGATCTACCAGAAAAAAGGGCAGATCGTCCTGGTGCAAATGGGCATGGCTGCGGGCATAATCTTCTTGGCACTGGTTCAATGGCAGCAGCGATTGCAATCAAAAAATATCTGGAAGAAACGAAATGTAGCGGAACAGTAATCTATTATGGCTGTCCGGGAGAAGAAGGGGGATCGGGAAAGGCGTTTATGGCCAGAGAAGGTGCATTTAGCAATCTTGATTTTGCTCTATCATGGCATCCGGCAGAACTTAATTCAGTAAATAAGGACAGTTCGCTTGCTAATATAGAGGTGTTATATAAATTTAGTGGAATTAGTGCACATGCAGCAGGGTGTCCGGAATTAGGGAGAAGTGCACTGGATGCATTAGAACTGATGAACGTTGGTACGAATTTTATACGGGAACATATGAGTTCACAGGCTCGGATACATTATGCTATCACAAATCCAGGCGGGATTTCTCCAAATGTTGTGCAGAATCATGCAGAAGTGCTGTATTTAATCAGAGCACCAAAAGCATGGCAGGCACAGGAGTTATTTGAAAGAGTGAATAAAATTGCGAATGGTATGGCGATGGCGACAGAAACAAAAGTTGAATACCAGATCATAAAAAAGTGTGCAAATCTGGTTCCTAATACGGTGATAGAAAAAGAACTGTTTCGAAGTATGAAACAAGTTTCCTTACCAGAGTACAGCGAGGATGAAATAGAATATGCGAAAAAGTTTACTGCTTCTTCTGAATCTGGAAAAAGAACAACGTTTAGAAAATATGCAGCTGGATATATGGAGGAACAAAATAAGACTTTTATGAAAGAGCGAATTGGTTCGGCAATGTATAATTTTGTGTTGCCATATGAAGAAACGCATATTGCCAGTTGTAATACGGGGTCAACAGATGTAGGGGATGTTAGTTTTATGTGCCCTACATCACAGATTGCAGGATGTACCTGGGCGCCTGATAGTGGTGGGCATTCGTGGCAGATCGTGGCACAGGGAAAAAGCAGTATTGCACATAAAGGATTGCTGTATGCGGGGAAAGTTATGGCGGCAACTGCAATTCACATGCTAGAAAATCCAGAGCAGATAAAAGCGGCAAGGACTGAATATGAAGAACGGATGAAGGATGAGACATATCTACCGATCCCACCTGAGATTAAACCAAGACCAATAAGTTCGCTTGTATAATACAATTTGACACTTTATAGCATGAAAGCTTGCGCATTTTCATAATAATTGATAAGATAATAAAGTTGATAATAAGAAAGATTTACAAAGTTACAATTTTATTGAAATCACAGTGCTTATTTAAGCGATGGCTGTGGTGTGGAGGATTATTATGAAAAAAGAAGGCAGAGATACATTTAGCAGTAAGGCGGGATTTATTCTAGCCTGTGTTGGCTCAGCTGTTGGAATGGGAAATATCTGGTTGTTTCCATATCGTGTAGGGCAGTATGGTGGAGCGGCATTTCTGATTCCGTATTTTATATTTGTCGTACTGATCGGTGTGGCCGGTGTATCCGGTGAAATGGCATTTGGTAGAGCGATGCAGGCGGGGCCGATCGGAGCATTTAAAAAAGCGACAATGATGCGTAACAGCAAAATAGGGGAACTGATCGGCATGATCCCAACACTTGGTTCCCTGGCACTGGCAATCGGGTATTCGGTTGTCGTTGGATGGGTCATCCGTTTCCTGGCAGGTTCTATTACAGGTTCGGCATTGGATGAAGAGTCCGCTACATATTTTGGTCAGATCTGTTCAGATTTTGGTAGTGTTCCATGGCATTTGATCGGATTGATTGCAGTGTTTGTTCTGATGGTTCTTGGAATTGCAAATGGCATTGAAAAAATTAATAAAGTAATGATGCCTTTATTCTTCATTCTATTTGTTGTGCTGGCTGTCAGAGTCGGATTTTTAAATGGTGCACAAAAAGGATATGAATTCCTGATGAAGCCTGACTGGAGCAGTTTGGCAAATGTCAAGACCTGGGTCTATGCACTGGGGCAGGCGTTCTTTTCTCTTTCGTTAGCAGGTTCGGGAACATTGGTGTATGGCAGTTATCTTAAGAAGTCAGAAGATGTCATTGTATGTGCAAAAAATGTTGCTATTTTTGATTCTATTGCAGCAATTCTGGCAGCATTTGTTATTATTCCATCTGTCTTTGCATTTGGACTTGATCCAGCATCAGGACCGGCTTTAATGTTTATAACGATGCCAAAAGTATTTCAGATGATGCCATTTGGCAGACTCTTTATGATCGTATTTTTTGTCGCAGTTCTGCTTGCAGCAATTACTTCACTGATCAATCTGTTCGAGGCTCCAATTGAGGCGCTGGAGAATAAATTCCATATGCCAAGAGCAGTAGCGGTTACAATCATTGCGATATTCTCAATTGTTGTAGGGCTGATGATAGAAAATGGTGATATGGTCAGCAATTGGATGGATGTGGTATCGATTTACATTATTCCACTTGGTGCACTTCTGGCAGCAGTTATGTTCTTCTGGGTATGCCCAGGCGGATTCGCAAGAGAACAGGTTCAGCTGGGGCATGACAAAAAACTGGGCGGCTGGTTCGAACCACTGACAAAGTTCTTATTCGTTGGATTGACAGTTATCGTGTATATCCTTGGTATTTTTTATGGTGGGATTGGATGATTGACAATTAAATAATGCAGTGCTATGATAAGTTTGTTTCTGTAACAGAAGACTGTTAGCAGTAAATGGGGCATACCACCACGGGTATGAGTCTCATTTACTGCTTTTTTACTTTATAGGAAAGTTCTCCGGTCGGAGAACTCTTGAATGAAAAA
>CAJMQE010000108.1 GCA_905215405.1 uncultured bacterium | reverse complement strand
TCCCCTTATAGGGGACACAGCAAACCACCGGTTATACCGGTGGCTGTGATTTATATTTTTGTATACTAAAATGATAATCTATGCGTAAATTTTTATAAATAGTGGTAAGAACAGGAAGAAAAGGCTATAATTATTCATAGACAGATTATCAGAAAATCATGTAAACTTAAGACAGACAAAAGTTTCAGATCAAAAGATAGTGGATAAAATACAAATGAGAAGATAAAGAATGGATTCTTTATTCCGGAGATTGTGTCTGCGCTGCTTTTCATATATCTCCGTAGGTAAGCGGCGCAGAAATACGAGGTAATCATATGAATATCGATGAACTGAGTGAAAATTTTGCAGAACAACTGAAGGACACGACTGAGTACAGGGAGTACTGCTATTACCGTGATTTGTTAAAAGAAAATCCTGAACTAAAGCAAAAAGTAGATCAGTTTCGCAGAGAAAATTTTATGTTGCAGAATGCAGGGGCAGAGGCAGGAAATAATGATCCACAGGCACTTGCCGATAAATATCAGGAAATGCTCGGACAGGAAGTAGCATTTGATTTTATGAATGCGGAATGTGCATTTTACAGAATGATACAAAATGTATGTAATCACGTTATGGAAAAAATAGACTTCGACACGGATTTCTTAAAAGGTTGATTCTTTGACACTTTAATATTTATAAGTGACACCTATGGAATTATCTGTTATAATAAATCTGACTGGACTATCAACTTGTAAAATAATCCGGTAAAAGGAGCTTAACAATGGTGAACAAAAGCACGCGCGTAATCGTTAGTATTACAATCAATGTTGCTATTATTATATTTGCTATCGTATTGATTTCAACAGCTGGAACCAAAGCTTTTAATTTTGGAAATAAAGTCTTCAATGAAGAAGCGGCTGATACGAATTCTGCAAAGCAGGTCCAGATTTCGATTGAAAATGGAATATCAACACAGAAACTTGCAGATATTCTGTATGCAAATGGTCTGATCGAAGATAAATTGGTTTTTATTACACAGGTAGAATTATCTGATTATAAGGATAAGTTCAAGGCCGGTACATATTCATTGAATCCTTCAATGATGCCGAGTGAGATTATGGAGACACTCTGTCAGGAACAGACCTCGACAGCAGCTTCATCAGAAAATTAAGAAAATAGATAGGGTAGGATATCATGATTGTCAATGAGAGAATAATTGCATATATCAATTCACTGGATCAGGGAAACAGCGATGTGTGCAATGCAATAGAGAAACAGGCAATTCTGGATCAGGTACCAATTATAAGAAAAGAGATGGGCAATCTTCTAAAAGTTTTACTGGCTTTGAAACAGCCGTCCAGAATTCTGGAAGTTGGAACTGCAGTGGGTTACTCATCTATTCTTATGAGTGAAAATATGCCTGAGGGCTGTAAGATCACAACGATTGAAAAATATGAGAAAAGAATTCCTGTTGCAAAAGAGAATTTTAAAAAGGCTGGAAAAGAAGATGTTATCACACTGCTTGAAGGAGATGCGTTGGAAATGATGGCAACACTTGAACCAGGGTATGATTTCATTTTTATGGATGCAGCAAAAGGGCAGTACATTAATTTCCTTCCAGAAGTGATGCGTCTGCTCACAAAAGGTGGATTACTGATTTCAGATAATGTACTTCAGGAGGGGGATATCGTAGAATCCCGCTATGCAGTAGAACGCAGGAACAGAACAATTCATACGAGAATGCGGGACTATCTCTATGAATTGACCCATTCGGATCAGCTGATCACTTCCATAGTACCAATTGGAGATGGAATTACATTAAGTATTAAAAAATAGGCTTTATACAGGCTCGGCGTCAGCGATTGTAAGGTAGCGCGGAGCGGTTCCAGTTAAGTATGCAGGACTATTAAAAATTCAAAGAAACATTAGAACTAAAGCGAAAGAAACTTGTTAAAAGAATCGATACTAACAAGAATGAGCATAAAACGTAGAAAAGAGTGTAAACACAAAGAAGCGTTAATATGAAATAAGATAAAGGTGGAAAGAAAATGGCAGGACATGTATATAATGGCCGTGAACTGGAACTTTTGATTCCAGCAAGCAGCCTTGAAGTTTTAAAGACAGCTGTAATGTTTGGAGCAGATGCTGTCTATATTGGTGGAGAAGCATTTGGCCTTAGAGCAAAAGCAAAAAACTTCTCAATGGAAGATATGAAAAAAGGAATTGAATTTGCACATGCACATCAGGTAAAGGTTTATGTGACTGCAAATATCCTTGCTCATAACGGTGATCTTGAAGGCGCAAAAGAGTATTTTGAAGAATTGAAAACGATTGGTCCAGATGCATTGATCATCTCTGACCCTGGTATGTTTACAATTGCAAAAGAAGTATTACCTGATATTGATATTCATGTCAGCACACAGGCAAATAATACAAATTACAGTACATTTAATTTCTGGGGCAAAATGGGAGCAAAACGTGTTGTTACAGCACGTGAACTTTCACTTGCTGAAATTAAGGAAATTCGCGCACATATTCCAGATGATATGGAAATTGAAACATTTATTCATGGTGCAATGTGTATCTCTTACTCAGGAAGATGCCTGTTAAGTAGTTTTATGACAGGCCGAGATGCAAATCAGGGTGCATGTACGCATCCATGCAGATGGAAATATTCTGTAGTCGAAGAATCAAGACCAGGACAGGTTATGCCAGTTTATGAAAATGAGCGTGGCACTTATATATTTAATTCAAAAGATCTTTGCATGATCGAACATATTCCTGAATTGATTACAGCTGGAATAGACAGTTTTAAAATCGAAGGAAGAATGAAGACAGCTCTTTATGTTGCGACTGTTGCAAGAACATATAGACTTGCTATTGATGATTTTTTGAAGGATCCTGAATATTATAGAAGCAGAATACCTTTTTATAAGTCAGAAATTCAGAAATGCACATACAGACAGTATACTACTGGATTTTTCTTTGGAAAACCAAACGAAGAAACACAGATCTATGACAATAATACCTATGTAAGGGAATATACTTATCTTGGCATAATTGGAGAGCAGAATGACGAAGGTATGTATCATATTGAGCAGAGAAATAAATTCTCAGTTGGCGAAACGATTGAAGTTATGAAACCGGACGGAACAAATCTTGAAGTTATTGTAAAAGCCATTAAGGATGCAGAAGGCAATGAAATGGAAAGTGCACCTCATCCAAAGCAGGATCTCTACATTGATCTTGGATGTGAGTTGAGTCAGTATGATATTTTAAGACGAAGAGAAGAAGTAAAAGAACAATAGAAATAGATTCACGAGTATAGTAGTTTTTGTTGTAAAAAAGATGCCTGTCAAACCTGAATTTTTTATGAAATTTATGGTGGACATGCATCTTTTTTTAGTTGTGTAATATATGTCCTATAAGAGAAGTGCCCATTTTATGTCCTATTTCGGGTGGAAAAGCAACAAAGCCATTTTTGTTTCATATGATATATAAAACGATGTGGTGGGGTGCCTTTCTTTGAAAACATTTGAAAAACCGTTATCCGAAGAGGAAGAAAAATATTATCTTCAGAAATATAAAGAAGGGAATCAGGACGCCAAGAATATTCTGATCGAAAAAAATATGCGGCTGGTAGCCCATATGGTGAAGAAATATGTCTCGCTGGACCGTGATGTGGAAGATCTGCTTTCGGTCGGTACCATTGGTCTGATTAAGGCTGTAAATACATTTGATATGGAGAAAAGCTGCCGTTTGGCAACATATGCAGCAAAATGTATTGACAATGAACTTCTTATGATGCTTCGAAATGAGAAGAGAAAATCCCGTGAAGTCTCGATCTACGAACCGATCGGAACAGATAAAGAAGGAAATGAAATAAGCCTGATGGAAGTTGTTAAGACTGATGAACCTGATGTAATTGGAGACTATGTGATGCGTCAGGATATAGAGCGCGTAGTGAAGGCGATTGATGAGGTATTGACAGAGCGTGAAAAGGAGATAATAATATATAGGTATGGTCTTTTTGGCAAAGAAGAAGTTACACAAAGAGAACTTGCTAGGAAACTGCAGATTAGCAGAAGTTATGTAAGCAGGATCGAAAAAAAGGCACTGTCCAAGTTGAAGAAAGTTATGCAGAATGCTGAACTTGGAAAGAGATAGAAGCTATACGAAAAACAGAATGGAAATGAGGTAAATATGATAAAAGAAAGAATTGCTGAATTAAGAAAAAGAATGAAAGAATTTCAGATAGACGTCTATGTGATCGGTACTGCAGATTATCATCAGTCAGAGTACACAGGCAAATATTTTAATGCAAGAGAATTTATGTCAGGTTTTACCGGATCAGCAGGTACACTTGTGGTTACTGCAGAGCAGGCAGCATTATTTACAGATGGACGTTATTTCATCCAGGCAGAAAAACAGATTATGGGTTCTGGAATAACGCTTATGCGTAGTGGAACTGATGGCGTGCCAACAGTAGAGGAATATGTGCTGGATCAGACACCGGAAAATGGCTGTGTTGGATTTGATGGACGTGTCGTAGCTGCAAAATGGGGCATTTCTATTGAATTCGATCTGAAGGAAAAGAATGCAGGTATTCGATATGAGGTTGACTTTGTCAGCGAAATCTGGACAGACAGACCATCTATGTCAGAGGAAAAAGCGTATCTTCTTACGGAAGAGTATGCTGGTAAATCAGTAACAGAAAAATTAACTGCAATTAGAATGGTAATGAAAGAGAAAAAAACGGACATGCATATTATTTCCACGCTGGATGATATTTGCTGGTTATTCAACATTCGTGGAAATGATGTAAAGTGTAACCCAGTTGTACTCAGTTTTGCCGTTGTAATGATGGACAAGGCTTATATTTTTACTAATTGTGATAAATTCTCGAATGAAATGGTAGAAAAGCTCTCAGAAAGTGGCATTACCCTGAAGAATTACGATGAAATTTATGATTTTGTAAGTAATATCGAACAGGATCATGACGTTCTGATCGATACGAACAGAATGAATTATACATTATATAAAAAGCTTCCTGCCAGAGTCAGAGTGGTCGATACACAGAATCCAACTGTTCTTATGAAAGCAGTAAAAAATGAAACTGAAATTGAAAATCTTCGTAGTGCACACATCGATGATGGCGTTGCTGTTACGAAGTTTATGTACTGGCTCAAAAATACGATCGGTAAGCAGGAGATAACAGAAGTTTCTGCACAGGAATATCTGGACCATCTCAGAAGTGAAATAAAAGATTACCTCGATCTTAGCTTCGATACCATAAGTGCGTATAATGCCAATGCTGCAATGATGCATTATCATGCACAGAAGGATACTTGTGCGACTTTGAAACCGGAAGGAATGCTGCTGGTTGATTCGGGCGGACAGTACTATCGTGGAACAACTGATATCACAAGAACTTTTGCGCTTGGCGATGTCACAGAAAATATGAAAAAGCATTTTACACTTACATTAAAAGGAATGCTCTCTCTTGCACATGCGAAATTCCTCTATGGATGTAATGGATATAGTCTTGACATTCTGGCCCGTCAGCCACTCTGGAATGAGGGAATTGATTACAGATGCGGAACAGGTCATGGAATTGGATATCTTTTAAATGTTCATGAAGCACCAAATGGATTTAGATGGAGACATATTCCTGGTAAAAACGATCTTTGCATTCTTGAAGAGGGTATGGTTACGTCAGATGAGCCTGGTGTATACATGGAAGGCGAGTATGGAATCAGAATTGAAAATGAGATTCTTTGCAGAAAAGATGAATATAACGAATATGGTCAGTTCATGAAATTCGAATTTCTGACGATGGTTCCAATCGATCTTGATCTCGTAGATAAAAAGTTTTTGGAACAAGTTGATATAGACAGACTGAATGCATATCATAAAATGGTATATGAAAAGATCAGCCCATATTTTGATGAAAAACAGAGAGAATGGCTGAAGTACTATACAAGAGAGATATAAGTACCAGACAAAATTCCGCAGGTTTTTCTAGGAGTGGAATTAGTTGCCAATAATGCATAAAAAAGTTTTCCGAATAATCACCATACTTGTAGAATTTACTAAAATTTAATAATTGTTTGAATGTTTTAACGTATTATTATATAATTGTATGCGTAGTAAATACTTGTATAAATGAAAGATGGTGGTTATTATGGAAAGCAAAAATGAGGGTAATGCTGTTAATAACACAGCGAGAAGTTTAACGCAAGAAAATGAAGAAGCTACAAAGAAATTAAAAAAAGCTTCAATAGCTAAAGGCAAAGAAGTCTCAAAGGAAAAAGAAGTCAAGAAAATTCCGAATGCATCTCTGTCGGCATCAGCACAGGTAAGAACTGCTGAAGGCGAGGCAACAAGGGAGAGAGTTGCGGTTGACAATCAGGATGTAGTTCTGACTGCGGTTGCAGAAAAGAAAGAGAAAAAAACTGCAAGTCATACAGTTAAGAAAACAGCATCTAACGATTTGACCAGAAAAGCATCTAAGGATTCTTCCGAGAAGGCAGCAACAAAGAAGACGACCAGACGTAAAGCCGTAAAGAAGAAAGAAGAAGTTCCGGAAGGCAAAACGACATTATATGTTCAGTATGCAGGAAGGGAATTCAAACAGGATGATATCATTGAGAAGATTCAGAAGAAGTTCGTTGAGGAGTCGGGAAAAAACGTCAGTGCAATAAAATCTCTTGATATATATGTCAAACCTGAAGAGGATACGGCCTATTATGTTATTAATAAACAGATTATTGGCAGTGTAAGACTTTAGAGTTTCAGACTGCAATTTGTAAAGATACATAAGTGATAGTGCTACAAGAAGTAGAGCATTCTCTTACTTATCTGTAGCACTATATTTTTGTGCCATTTAGCCAGACATTGAGTATTGCTACGTATGGAATATTCCATTAATGGAAATAAAGGAGAAATAATATGAAAAAGAAGTTATTATCATTATTAATCGTAATGACAATGGTGTTATCACTTGCAGCTTGTGGAAAGAGCGCAGCAACATCAGAAAACAGTATTGATAAAGTTGTAGAAAACATTTCAGCATTTGATGCAAAACAGGTTGAAATGGAAGGAACATTAACAGGTAGTATTGAAGGTGAAACACTGGATTACTCAGGTAAAATGATCGTTGCGCAGATCGACGATAAAAGCAGTGCAGTTGAATTACAGTACAAATTAAACGGTACTTATGTTCCTGTAACAACAATTTTTGCAACAGACAAAGCAATTTATGTTAATTTAAAACAGGGTCTTGATTTTGCAGGACAGATCAGCTCACAGTATAAGATCTTATCTTCTTATCTTACATTATCTAATGATTATGTAATGGTAACATATGATGAACTTGTTACATACTTAGAAGCAGCTGGTGTAGATACAAGTGATATTTCACTTGATGCATTACAGAATCAGGCTACAACAAACAGCAAAGAATCTGTTCAGGCATCTATTAATTTCTTAAAAGAACTTGCTGACAAATCAGGTGTATCATTCCTTACAGCAAAAGATGATGCTTTAAATATTGATATTTCAGCTGATGACTTCGAAAAAGTTGTTTCAGCTTTAGCAGATATGGATATGGCTTCTTACATTTCACAGAATGCTCCTCAGGTAATCACAGGAAGCACAGATGACTTCAATACTGAATTCAAAAATGAAATGTCAGATTTAAAAAGTGCTATTACACAGGATGGTCTGAAACTTACTGTTAATAGTTCAATTAAACCTGAAGGTAAATCAGGAGAAAGAACAAACAACATGACATTCAAAGTAAATGCTACAGACGCAACAACAGATAATGCAGAAATCGGTCTTACAGCAACAGCATACGAAAAGAGCACAGCTTCTTATACAGTACCTGAAAATGCTGCAACACTTACTGAATTAATGTTACTTCTGAATAAACTTGGAATGTAATTAGGTCTTCCCGTAAAAAAATATACTTGACGAAATAAACAGAGCAGCCGTTATCTTGTATGACGGCTGCTTTTATGTTACTATAAAGTTATGTCTGCGCGGGATAGCGGCTTATGCGGACTGCTGTACATGATGATTAATGTGCTTAGATAGTTACAGACTGTTGCACGGACAGAAGGTGCACTTAGATAGTTACAGACTAAAGCGCGGACAAAAGGTGCGTTTGAATAGTTACAGACTTACAGACTGTTGCACGGATAGAAGGTGCGTAGATAGTTACAGGTTGTTGCACGGACAAAAAGTGTGTTTGGATAGTTACAGGGTGTGAAAAGGGAGAGTAATGTAATGAACAGGAAAGGAAAGAAAAATGAAGTCAATATTAAAGAATAAAATGGTCAGTAACGTGCTGTTTGGCGTGTTGCTGGTTATAATTGCGGTTGTAGTATATTTTGCAGTAGATAGTTATGGAAGAACAGATCTTTCAGATTATGTAACGGTGACATTTAACGGGTTGGACGGGTTCGCAGAGCCAGTTGCAGATGTGGATCAGACAGGTATTTATCAGAAACTGTCAGATGGTAAAAATGATGCAGCGGTATGTGAGTATATCAGAGAACTGGTAGATTCAGTACAGGTCGTATTTTCAAAACAGGATCAAATTTCAAACGGAAATTCTGTAAAAGTAACAGTACAGTATGATAAGGCGACAGCAAAAAAGGCAAAGTGTAAATTTAAGAATACAACATTTCGAGTAAAAGCATCGGATCTTGCAAAGGGTACTAATGTAGATATCTTTGAAAATGTGGATGTGGCCATTTCTGGCGTGAGTCCGGAAGCATATGCAACAATTTCAAATACATGGGATGATGATTTTCTTAAGACGATTAGTTTTTCAATGGAAAATGCGAGTGAACTCTCTCAGGGTGATGTCGTAACGGTTCATTGTACAACACCTCTGGAAGACTTCATGGAACATGGATATACATTTACAGAGAATACAAAAGAATATAAAGTAGACAGAGTCAATACCTATGCAACAGAAACAAAAGATCTGAATGAAGAGCTGCTGACGGAAATCAGAGATGAAGCGTTGGATACGATTAAGTCAGAAACAGAAAGTATGACGTTTAGAATGCTTTATAAAGCAACGCAGGATAGCAATTATCTGTATCAATATAATACAGAAAATGTCACTGATAGTGAGCTGATCAAAGCATATTTTCTTAAGAAGAATGAAGAAGGTACAGCAGGAGACGACAATTATATTTATATGATATTTAAAGCAAATATTACAAATGGTGATTCTGATGAAGATGTGTATTTTGCGTTTGAATATCCAAATGGGATTCTGAATGCGGATGGAAGCTTTAGCCTTGCACATAATGATGAAGCAACAAGATATCAGTGTGGCATATCATATGATGATCTGTTCAATAAAATAATAACTTCAAAACAGGACTTATATACAACAACCGAACTTACCAATCTAGAGTAAGATTACGATTGCATCAGAAAACCTGTAACGCGATATATTTTTGATAGGATCGTTTTAAAGGGATAGCTGATTAATAACAAAGAGAAAAAATGAATGGGAATGAACCTGGGAGGATAAATAATCAATGGTTACAATGGAACAGCTGCTCAGAACAGCAATAGAAATGAATGCATCAGATTTTCACCTTGCAGCAGGCGT
Source organism: uncultured bacterium (assembly GCA_905215405.1). Taxonomy (GTDB): domain Bacteria; phylum Bacillota; class Clostridia; order Lachnospirales; family Lachnospiraceae; genus CAJMQE01. The sequence goes on along the minus strand of CAJMQE010000108.1, from coordinate 1,441 downwards.
TGTGCCTAAGGTGCGTTTAAATGGTAATATGGAGGATCTGGATTATCCAGTTCTGACATCAGCAGATACAGATAAGATGATTCCTGAAATTATGGATAGAGATCAGATAGATGAATATAACAAAACAGGTAATGTGACATTTATGTTTGCAATAGGACATCTGGGTAGATTTCGTGTCAATGTATATAGAAGTAATGGAAGTATTGCCTGTTCTATGAGAATAATCAGAGAGAATATGCTGGATCAAAAAATACTTGGACTGCCCGACAGATTAATCGAATGTAGTCAGAAAAGAAGTGGACTGATACTTATTTGTGGACTGTCTTCGAGTGGACGAACAACAACAGCGGTTTCTATTCTTGAACGTATGAACAACACTGAAAATAAACATATTGTAGTAATTGCAGATCTATTGGAGTATGTAATGGAACAGAAGAGAGCAATGGTAAGCTATAGGGAGGCTGGCACAGATACAGCATCTGTGGAAGCGGCTGTTCGGGCTTCATTTATGGAAGATACAGATGTGCTTTATATTGACAGATGTGATTCTCAGGATAAAATTAGAGCGGCGCTGGATGCAGCAGAACATGGACAGCTTGTATTGGCGTCTGTTACTGCAAGAGACTGTATTGGAGCGATGAGACGGATATTGTATGCATTTCCAGATTCTGAGCAGAAACAGATAGCGTACAGACTTAGCGAGGCTTTAACATTGGTAACGGCACAGCAACTGCTTCCTGCAAAAGATGGAAAATCACAGGTCTCTGCTTTTGAAGTACTCTCGGTCAGTGAGCAGATCCGTCAGGCAATCCAAAATGACGAATGGAATTCGATTTATGATCTGATGGCGGATAAAGAAGGAGCTGGAATGATGACAATGGATGATGCTATTCTTTCATTATATATAAAAGATATGATAGAAAAGTCAATTGCACTTGATCTTGCAACAGATCCTATATATATAGAAGGAAAAATTAAATTAACGGAATAACAGCGCTAAAAAGTTAGTGGTGTATAATTATACAGACCAAATATAATAATATGCATAATATAGGTTGACAATTTAGCGATTTTAAGCAAAAAAGTAAAATTGTGCATATAAAAAATATATCGAGTGGAAATTGTCAGAAATAAAGATAAAATATGTTACAATTCCATAAAAAAGTAAAAATCTATTTATGCATAATTACATAACAGTGAATATCGATAGTTTCTTCCTATAAGCAGCTTACGATTTTATTTTAAATTTCGAAAATTTATAATTGCATAATTATAAGCTGATTATAGGAACAGTACCAGATTATGAAATAGAAGTTTTTTAGTACATAAACAAATGGTTTATTGCTGACAAATAAAAACTGACAGACTGCCCTGAAAAGGGGCAGTTTTTTTATTGTATATACAATAAAACCCCCTGTTATACAGGGGGAAGACGTCAAAC
>CAJMQE010000107.1 GCA_905215405.1 uncultured bacterium | reverse complement strand
GCGGAACAGTGCTCCGCTCATGCGGAGCGAGTGCTCTGTTTTTGCGGAATATGCACGTATTTATTTGTTAACTAATATTTAATATATGCAGGAATTTAAAATGTATGTCCTTTTGTCTGACAATTCATCCAAACCACGATATTGGCGAAAGCAAAAAAATACCCGGTCAGTTCGCGCATTTTCTAATCATGCGGTCAACTGACCAGGTACTAATTTTTTTTCAATTTTCTTTTTTACTTCTATGCCCATATTGAGATAATACAACTGTATTTAGAGAATTACAGATCTCTTTGTCTTTTTGCTTCATACATCAGCACTGATGTCGCTATTGCTGCATTTAAAGACTCAACCTGTCCACACATTGGAATTCTGATCAGAGTATCTGCTTTCTGCGCCGTTTCCTCTGTCAGACCATTGCCTTCATTTCCGATCAAAAACGCTGTCGGAGTCGTATAATCTTCCTGTGTGTAACTATTCTTTCCATCCAGGTGTGCCGCATAAAGTTTAACACCATTTTTCTGCAGGTATCCCAGTGCCCCTTCAAAATCTTTCATATAGACAAAAGGCACACGGAATATAGACCCCATCGTTGAACGAATCGTTTTCGGATTATAGATATCAACCGTTGCTGCACTCATCAGCACTCCTGTGATACCGGCACCTTCTCCAGCTCTCATGATAGTTCCAAGATTTCCAGGATCCTGTAGATTTTCAACTGCAGCGATAAATGGACAACCGCTAAGAAGATCTTCAATGGTATATGCAAGCATTTCTACAATTGCAAGAATACCCTGTGGTGTCTTGGTATCGGACATCTGCTGGAATACACTATCGCTGACTTCTTCCATTTCGATCTGCTTTTCTTTTAATTTCTGACAGGCTTCGTCATTATTTCTGTGGAAGCTCTGCGAAACGTAAACTTTTACGACCCTGTCCGCAGGTGCTTCCGATACCATTTTGAGTCCTTCTACGACAAATTGTCTGTCTTCTCTTCTGACTTTTGCTTTATTTTGAAGCTGGATCAGGTGTTTTACCTGACTATTACTGGTACTTGTAATCATTTTATTCCTCCACACAATTTCTGTTTATTACTATTTCACGTCTTTTTCGGCTCGGTTTTTATTCAATTATTTCAAATAGTCTGCACAATTTCATATTTCGGTGGTCATTTGCACTGATCCCACATAGGATCGTCGTAATTCGACATAATTGTCAAACATTTCTAAATTCCGTTTTTCGACATATAATACTAGTTACTGACCACGAAAATATTGGATATATATTCCATAAAAATCGTGTTTCTTCTATATAATAGATGCTATTTATTTCATCGTATCAAACGTTATTTCAATCATCATACTAGTCGTTATTTCATTCACTATATTAGACGTTATTTCATTCATTATCATAGACATTATTTATTTCAATCTAACAGATATTATTTATTTGATTGAAATAGATGCTATTTACTTCATCGTACTAGACGTTATTTCATTCATTATAATAAATGTTATCCATTCATAGAGCTGATGCTTTATTTAATCTTTTGAAATCTCTCATAGAACTGCGCAAAGAAATCTGCTTCTGTACGATATGGCTGCATGTAGAATGCACTGAGGATTCCCATGTTAAATTTCTTCGCAAGTGCTTCATCTGTAGTCGATGCAATCAGTTCTTCCACATCCTTACACAGATAGTGCCAGTCACTGATATACTTTTCATACGCCTTCAGATCTTCGGTATCGATCCATTTCTTCACCTTTACTTTTGACCTGTTTTCATTCCTGCATTCATGAACCTGCAGGAAATACTGAAACGTATTATTCTCATAATATCTGCCCAGTGGAAACAGTCTGCAAATTCCAGGTCTATATGGATGAATACTACATCGACCCTCTTCATTTAAAAAAGCACATTTTTCGTCATTTCCTGTCATCTTCAAATTCGGCAGAATCAGACCATCTACAACATTTAATTCTATATAACCAGCCAGAAGCTGTTCAAAACTCATTTTCAAATGAGCAGAAAGGCGGTAAATGTCATATGGATCTAGTACAATGGATGTTCCCATTCCATGACAACACGCAGAACAACCGGTACAGTCGTTGCAATCAGCTTTTACCATATCATTTGGTCCATATAATCTTCCATCTGAAATCTCATCAAGACTTACATTTCTTTTCATTACTTACTCCATTCTTAATTCCTACGATTCTCCTTTTTGTACTCTGTACAGCTTGTCCATCCCTCAGCAATTTCTCCGACTTCAGGACGGTACAGACATCGGTTTCACGTAATTCTTTCTATATTCTATACTATTCGCTGGCATTTGAATAGTATCTTTTCTGAAATGGCACCAACTGGTATGGTATTTTTTTGCGGAATTGGATATTTCGGCACAGCCATCTATCTGCTATGATAGACCTAATCAAAAAAAATGTGTCTAACCCAAAGAAAATGGAGGCTTTATTATGAAAGACAATAAAATACAGAAACTCACACTGTCGGCACTTTTCGCCGCCTTTGTCTGCGTTGCAACCATGATCATTAAAATTCCAACACCTGGAACCAGCGGCTATATTCATCCTGGTGATGCCTTCGTAATATTATGTGGTATTTTTCTCGGACCTGTCTATGGAGGACTTGCCGCAGGTATTGGATCTGCCCTTTCCGATCTGCTGGGAGGTTATCTGCTCTATGTTCCAGCCACATTTATTATAAAAGGACTCACTGCCGTAGTTGTTGCATTGGTCTTTACAAAATTGCAGAAGATCGTACATAACCTGATGCTCAGATGTGCGATCTGCGGTATTTGTTCAACGATCATCGTGGCAGGTGGATATCTTCTATTCGAGCTTTGTATCTACGGAGGCGGGGCTCTGGCCAGTGTTCCTGCAAATGTAGTACAGGGACTGTCCGGTCTTATCATTTCCAGTCTGATGCTGCCACTTCTTTCTCATGTCAGCTTTTTAAAGCAACAATAGTTTTTTAGTGTCAAACAAAAATTAAAGTCTGTATTCGCGCACTATATTTTCAGTGGCTGATACAGACTTTATTTATTTCTTCCGTTTGTAAATTACGTTTATAAATTTATAGTTTATACATTCATAGTTTATACATTCATAGTTTATACATTTATAGTTTATACATTTATAGTTTATACATTTATATATGAAGAAACTGCTCACTCTTCATATATAAAAAAGGCTGTCATTTTCGACAGCCTATGTTCATTCTATATGTATGCAATCAGCAGGGATGCTCAGACTTGCAATTGAACCTCTAAGCATCTTTCCATTAAGGTGAACGATAGTAAGCCATTACACGGAATAATTCTACTCTGATGATACTTATCCTAGTGATACTTATTCAAGTAATACTTATTCTAGTGATACTTATTCTAGTAATACTTATCCTGGTTCTTAGGCAAGCCCAGACGCCTTATAATGCAATTCTATCGCAATCTGATTTTCAGTACTTAACTATGCATTTACGGATTTTCCCCGCCCCTGTTATTATTTACTTGGACAAAAGTGAACTCAGCATAAACTGATAATTATCAATGTCTTTTCGCATTGCGAGTGCTTCATCGATATCGTAGTCTACAAACTGACCATCCTTATAGGCAACTACGCGGTTACTCTTACCTTCGCAGAGCAGATCCACTGCATAGGCCCCCATCACTGATGCATAAACTCTATCCTTGCATGTTGGACTTCCACCACGCTGCATATAACCAAGAATCGTCGCTCTTGTTTCAATTCCTGTTGCTGCCTCAATTCTTCTTGCCATACCTGTAGAATGTCCAATTCCTTCTGCATTGATAATCAGGTGGTGTTTCTTACCTTTCTTTCTCGCATCAATAATATGATTGATCAGCTCCTGCTCATCATTGTCATATCTCTCTGGAAGAAGTACATCTTCTGCACCGTTTGCAATTGCACACCACAGTGCGATATATCCGGCATTTCTGCCCATAACTTCAATAATACTGCATCTTTCATGTGATGTAGAAGTATCTCTGATCTTGTCGATGGCTTCCATTGCTGTATTCACAGCTGTATCAAAACCAATTGTATAATCTGTACATGCAATATCAAGATCAATTGTTCCTGGAAGACCAATTGTATTGATTCCGGCTTCTGCAAGTTTCTGAGCACCTCTAAAAGAACCATCTCCACCGATTACAACGATACCATCAATTCCGTTCTTAATGCAGTTATCTGCTCCTTTTCTCTGTCCTTCCGGAGTCATAAACTCCATACATCTTGCAGTGTAGAGAATTGTACCACCACGCTGAATGATATCTGCAACGCTGCGTTTATCCATATCGATAATCTCGTTGCTGATCAGACCATTGTAGCCCTTCTGAATGCCTTTGACCTTGATTCCCTTTTCAATCGCAGCTCGAACAACTGCTCTGATTGCAGCATTCATTCCGGGTGCATCGCCACCACTTGTAAGTACACCAATTGTCTTAATTTCTTTTGCCATAACAATTCCCTCCTTCTACCAATTCAAACATTGTATTCACCTGACTTGTACCCTGAAAATGCAAATACTTTTGTATAATTTTCCCTATTGTTCTTATTTTAGTACATTCTGATAGAGTTTTCAATCCTTAATTAGGTCACAGCAATATTTTCATCGCCAAACGCTTTTTTCAAGGATGTTAGCAGAACAGAATTAATACCAATATTTCTGTTCGCAGGAAGTGTTTTTCGTTTCTTTTCATCTTTACAGTAGATAATAACATGATCTCTTCCGTCAGAATCTTGAATGAGACGGAACAATTCCTGTTCCCTTTGTTCATATTCGAGAATATTCTGGAATCTGATCCAGCAGGTCCGTGGTACCTCATCAAATGTAATCATCTTCTCACAGATCAGTTTCGCCTTTTCATCTGCCCCCGCTGATACACGACCGCTGATAAATACTTTGGCGTCACTTATGATCTTTGCTTTATTGTATGCGTAATCCCTTGGAAATACGATTACTTCCACTGTTCCGACCAGATCTTCCACTGTCAGGAACGCCATGACCTGCCCTGACTTCGTATTTTTAAGTGTAATATCTGATATCAGACCGCCAATTGTTACCTTCTGGCCGTCATTAAGTGTCTGTTCTTTTCCTTCTTCATTTTCATCTTCTACTACACCATCTGTTACATCTTCATCTTCTTCATCTTCAAATGCTGCGGACGTAGCAGTAATATATTTTCTCCACATTGATTCATATTCATCCAATGGATGACCACTGATATAGACACCAAGGACTTCTTTCTCGAACATCAGAATATCTTCCTTCGTATACTCTTCTACATCTGGCATTTTGATTTCAAATTCTTCTTTTGTCTCTTCATCGGCAAAATCAAAAAGTGAGAGCTGTCCGGAAAAAGAATTCTTTTTATCTGCATTGACACTGTCCACAATTGATGCATAGATCATCATCATCTGTCGTCTCTTTGCACCAAATCCATCCATTGCGCCGCCTTTTATAAAGCTTTCAATTGTTCTTTTATTAATATCCCCATTCATTCTTTCTATAAAATCCTTTAGAGAATGAAATGGACCATTTGCATTACGTTCAGCAACGAGTGCATCAATTGTTGGCTTACCAAGACTCTTAATTGCAGACAGACCATAACGGATTCCATCCTCACATACAGAGAATGCATATTCTCCTTCATTTACGTCTGGTGGCAGTATTTTGATCTTCAACTGTTTACAGGATAAAATGTATTCTGCAACTTTAGATGTATTATCGATTACCGATGTCATCAGTGCTGCCATAAATTCCTTTGGATAATGTGCTTTTAAATATGCAGTCTGATAGGATACTACCGCATAACATGCAGCATGAGACTTGTTAAATGCATATTTAGCAAAATCGATCATATTATCATAGATCTTGTTTGCCGTCTTTTCATCAATTCCATTTGCAATACAGCCTGGCACGCCCTCTTCCTTATTTCCATAAATGAAGTTCTGGCGTTCTTTCTCCATGACTGAACCTTTTTTCTTGGACATCGCTCTACGAACCAGATCGCTTCGGCCCCAGGAGTATCCAGCCAGATCTCGAACGATCTGCATAACCTGTTCCTGATATACGATACAACCATATGTCGGCTTTAAGATCGGTTCCAGCTGTGGACACTCATATACAATACTGTCTCTGTCATTCTTACCCTTGATGTATTTTGGTATAAAGTCCATTGGGCCTGGTCTATAAAGAGATATACCGGCTATAATATCTTCAATATTTTGTGGCTTCAGTTCCTTCATGAAGGATTTCATTCCCGCACTTTCCAGCTGAAACACACCCTCTGTTTTTCCTGAGCCAATTAATTCAAGTACTTTCTTATCGTTAAAATCAATTTTACTGATATCAAAATCAGGATTTACCTTCTTTACCTGCTTCTCCGCATTTTTTATAACAGTCAGCGTCCTGAGCCCTAAGAAGTCCATTTTCAGAAGTCCCAGTTCTTCCAGTGTTGTCATTGTAAACTGGGCAACCAGTGAACCATCTGATCCTCTTGATAATGGTACATATTCATCCACCGATTTCTGGCTGATGACTACACCTGCAGCATGCATACTCGTATGTCTTGGCAGGCCTTCCAGACGCATACATTTATCAATCAGATCTTTTACTGTAGGATCACTTTCGTAAAGTCCTGCAAGATCTTTATTCTCTTTTAATGCCTTCTCAATTGTAATTCCAATTTCTTTCGGAATCATCTTGGATATATTATCGACCATTGCATAAGGTAGATCCAATACCCGGCCTACATCTTTTATAACAGCTCTCGCCGCCATCGTACCAAATGTAACGATCTGTACCACGCGGTCTGTACCATATTTTCGAACTACATAGTCAATCACTTCCTGACGTCTTTCATAACAGAAATCGACGTCGATATCGGGCATGGATACACGTTCCGGATTCAGGAAACGTTCAAAGATCAGGCTATACTTAATAGGATCTATATCCGTAATTTCCAAACAATACGCTACAATACTCCCCGCAGCTGATCCTCGTCCCGGTCCTACTGGAATTCCGTTACTTTTTGCATAGTTGATAAAATCCCATACAATCAGGAAGTAATCCACATATCCCATCGTGTGAATAACATTCAGCTCATATTCCAGTCGTTCCTTTAACTCGTTACTATAGTTCGGATATCGTTTTTCCAGTCCTGTAAAACATAAATGATTCAGATAGCCCCAACTATCATATCCTTCTGGCACTTCATATTTTGGCAGTTTTGTAACACCAAATTCAATTTCCACATTACAGCGTTGTGCGATCTTATATGTATTTTCCAGTGCTTCTGGTGCATATGGAAAAAGTTCTGCCATCTGTTCCGGTGATTTACAAAAATACTGTCCACCTTCATAGCGCATTCTGTTCTCATCCGATACTTTCTTACCTGTCTGAATACAGAGCAGGATATCATGTGCATCCGCATCTGTATCATAGGTATAGTGAATATCATTCGTTGCGACCAGATCAATTCCAAGTTCTTTGCTCATTCGGACAAGCTGTGGATTTACATATTTCTGTTCTGGGATTCCATGGTCCTGCAGCTCCAGAAAGAAATTGCCTTTTCCAAATATTTTCTCGTACCTTTTCGCAGATTCAACCGCTTCTTCATACATTCCACGACCAAGATTTCTCTGCACTTCACCTGCCAGACATGCGCTCAGTGCAATAATACCCTTACTGTATTTTTCCAAGACTTCATAGTCGACACGTGGTTTATAATAAAAGCCATCCACAAACCCTTTGGAAACAATTTTTGTCAGATTTTCATATCCTTCGTTATTTTCCGCAAGCAGTACCAGATGATAGTACCTGTCCTCTCCAGGATTGGTCTCTTTATCAAATCTTGACCCTGGCGCTACATAGACCTCACATCCGAGAATAGGTTTGATTCCAACTTCTCTTGCTGCTCTGTAGAAATCGATAACACCGAACATGACACCATGATCGGTAATTGCCATACTGTCCATTCCCAATTCTTTAGCTCTGGCCGTTAATTCCTTAATCTTACTGGAACCATCGAGCAGACTGTATTCTGTATGGACATGCAAATGCGTAAAATTCATGGCTGTTACCTCTTTCTCTAAATTTATAAAATATATCGTATCATGTTTTCATTTTCTTTTTCTATTTTTGTATGCTACTTTCTGATAGCCACATACTAAATTATTATAGGTTAATTTCCACTATAAAGTCAATGTTTTGCAGGGGATTATCACTGGTATTATTTTTCTTAACTGGAAACCTCATAGCCTGTTAAAATTCTTATGAAATACTTTATCAGATAACAGCACTATGAAAAACATAAAAGACTCTTCTCATATTTGAGAAGAGTCTCTCTACACATATCATTAATTATCCTATTCCATCACTAACAACTTTTGGCGCACTTCATCCCTTCTATTTTTACTCAACGGGATGGTATCTTCGCTTTTCATAATCAATTCACTTTTTCCAACTGACACAATATGTCTTGCATTAACAAGGAAATTTCTATGAACTCGTAAAAAGCCATACTTCTCCAGCTTTTTTTCATATTCTAGAAGGCTCCCTGTTATATCAAATTTTTCTTTTTGATCCATAAAAACTGTCACTGTATGCCTATTGCATTCCAAATATAGAATCTGACTTAACTTCACTATTTTTAATTTAGAACCTATACCAAATGCATAAAATTTATTTTGGTAAATTCCCTCATCTATGTATTTTTTTAATACTTCACCAATTTTATCAGCAAATTCCATTCTTCTTAAAAACCAATATGGCTGAAAAGCAAAAGCATCAAAAGCGTATTCATCATAAGACGATACAAAAACAATCTGCGTATTATGCCATTTTCTATTAATAAATTTAGCAATTTGAAAGCCATTTATCTGTGGCATATTAATATCCAGATAAACCATATCAAATGATTTATTTTTTATAGTATGATAAAAATTTACAGAATCGAGAAATCCTTCTATACACACTTTTATTCCCATATCTTTTGTAGATTTATCTATTTGTTCTATCGTTTTTGCGAGCAATAACCTATTATCATCACACACTGCAAATCTAAGCATAGCATATCCCTCATTCTACTTCCGCAAAGTCAAACCCGCATATCCTTTAAATATTAATTTTTATTACTATTTTCCAGCTGTTTCTTCTTATTTGTTTTTAAAAGATCAACGATCTCCATACAATTCATATAAGCTGTATAATCTTTGTCTTTCTTATGTTCATTTGCCCTGTCATCAAAAAACTGAATCCAGTTTCTTACCGCATTTTTTCCACACAGAGCATCAATTGCTTCCGAACGATATTTTTGTACATACTTGTTCCACTCACTCTGTATATTCACCAGATAATCAGTACCCTGAAAATACTCTTTATTCTGGTTATATGCAGTTGTAAAATCTACATATTTTTTCAATTGAGATAAAGAACACTTCTCTGGATCTGTCGTATATTCCAGTTTTGCATATGAAATCATGCTATAGTCTCCAGCTGTGTAGCTGGAATTAAATTTTAATCCCTGTCCATTGATAAACATCTCTTTCGTATAATCAATATTTGCATCCGTCTTTGAAAAGAATGTCTGTAAATAACGTTCATCTTGATATGTCATTGCTGACATATCCATTTGGACATTAGAAATTCTGATTAATTTATCTACTGCATCCGCCATAGTCCCGAAATACAATGTAGCAAAATCAGCCTCATGGCTATCTGGAATCACCTTATATGCACTTCCACAATTCTTCTCATACTTAATTTCCAGTTGTTCCGTCAGTCAGTCACTTGCCCCAATATACTCACCTTTGTAATTTACCATCACCCCTTCTTCAGTGATATAAAACTCAACTGGATCTGAAAGTGCCGGATCATAATTTCCACTACATTGAAATGATATTTTCGTACCAGGCACAAGTAACAACTGGTTATCACTATCAGCATGCTGAAGAACTCTGTCTTTGTTAACACTAGCATAGGATGTGTATAACTGATCTTTTATATCTGCATTATTCACTTTATGATTTAGAATCCAATTATCGATTTCAGCTACCTTTTTATCCTGCTCATTTTCTGCTTCATAAGTTTCGAAATTAAATGTGTAAGTTGTATCTGTCATCTTATTTACTTTACTACAATTATCCTTTATTCCTGCCGTTGGCATATACTTGTCTAATATTATGCTCATTCGATTCCCCTCCTCATATAAACTAATCAATTTGCAATGGATAATAATACATAATTTCAACTGTATATGTTGCACATGCAGTTCCACTTGTCATACCATACATTGTAAAATGTATATTGAAATTTTGTTTTACCGGATACAATAATTTTTTATCTTTAGGTATCTGAATATACTCTCCCATTTGTGAATTGAATGTAACTTCACTCTTTTCTAGTTCTACCTTCATAGAAATACCCTTATATGTATTATTATGATTTACATCTCCATACACTCTTACCTTACTTATCGTTGCACCATTGGGTATATCCTTCTTATTTCCACCATAATTGGCAACATCAATCTTACGTGTTATCGTTTAATTTGTCCCATATCTTTGATTAAACATTGCAAATTCTAATGACGGTCCACCTGCAAAAGCATATCCTGTTAAATATGCATAGTCAAAATACAAGCTATACTGCTCTTTTGAATTTGCATGATTATTAACATCATATACATCGACATAATAAACTTCTGACTCTACCTCTAATGAACTTCTGTATGTTTCATTTCCACTTTCTAACAATTCATTTACGGAATCAACTAGTTTCCCATTAGAATCATATACTTTGATTGCTAAGTCCATATCATCCGCAACATCACGAACAGCTACTTGCCATCCCAGTTCTTTACACTTAAGTGATGAAAAATCAACCTTGTATCGATGCACCTGTCCTACATATGAAATAGAATCTTGTACCGGCGATTCAAATGGCAATGTCTTAATATCGCTTTCTGCATAAGCATTACCAGAAATAACTTGTAAACTCATAACACAAATTATTAAAACAAATAGTAATAATTTACTCTTTTTAAACATATTTCTTCCTTCCTATTCTGTCAAGCCTAAATTTATTGATTTTACTGGCTTTGACGATTT
>CAJMQE010000106.1 GCA_905215405.1 uncultured bacterium | reverse complement strand
AACAAATCAATACATTACGTGGTGGCAATCCCACGAAAAAAATGATTGACCCATTATTCGTGAAGTAAAAAAATAAGAACAACTTCTCTTCGTTATTACTAGATGGGATTCCATAGGGGTGTGGGGGCATAGCCACTACGCTTTTTATTGTGTTGGTTCGGTTTTAAAAACAGAATCAGTAAAACGTACTATTCCGTTGAATATTTCTAAAATCTTATCATAATCAAACATCAGTTGATTGTCTTCCTCTCTAATGTAGAAATCATATTTTTCAAACTTAGCCTTATCATTCTTTTTGACTCTTCCTCCATTATGAACAATCATATTTCTAGCATCTCGTGAAGTCTTAACAAAATCCCAATCAGGGTTTTGCTTTATTCCTTTGATTCCAACAACTTTATCTAGATATGTAATTGCTCTGTCTAATCCTTGTCCATGTAAATCTTCATACTGTACAGAATATTGATTTTTTATACAATAGCTCCGACACAAACAATTAAACGCTTCTTCTAGCGTTGAAATAATCATCAGCAGAATAGATGTGTATGCCATTGGTACAACTCTAGCTGAATATAATGCCTGACTTGTAGATGCCTTAGATGATGTGTACATATCCCAAAAATCATCTGCCATAACAATATCCATTTTGTATGTCTCATTCATCTTTTTAATGGAATCATTCGTTGTTTCTATCAAGCCTTTCAATGCATAATAATCTAAATGTGTGCCGTATAATGCCAGTTCGCCAATTTTTGAAATATCATAATTACCTATGTCTGGTAAATCCAATGCTACTCCGTTCAATACAATTCAGCTCCTTTGTGATTTAATTGAATATCAAATTGAACATTCAAAAAGGCCTCAGCAAAACTGTCTGAGGCCTTTTTATTCTTTCTATTTCATATTTTAGCAACCATTTAAACATGCTTCAATTTCTGACCTTTGCATGTTTTCACCAATAACTATTACAACTTCTTGACCATTTTTGATCACTTTCTTTTCAAAATGTTCCTTTGTCGCATTGATTTCGATCCATTGGTCCTCTTTGGTGTGAAAAAAACCTTTCACTCGGAAAACTGTACCAAATATATCGCTATGGAACAATTTTTGTATTCTGGTCTTAAGTTCCTTCTCTGGTATCACAACGTTCATAAAAAATAAAGAAGTAAAAATATCATCATTATTGAACTGTAATCTTTTATAACTGGCACTGGTCCAGCTGGCATTCATTAAGTCGACAAAATCACTTTCTTCAAAATCATTCCAGCTTTTTGTAACGATTTTATTATGAATATTTTCATCACAGTTGTACCTTTTAAGAAGTCCTGCCAAATACTGTTCTGTTGTCTCCATGTCTGTTACGGAAGCATACTCCTGCTTACTGAATAGAATTCTACCGCTGTTCGCGACCTGAGACATCAGCAGGAACTCAGCCTGTTCTGACAATCGCTCATCCATTTTCGCATTTACGATCGTAATAACATCACCAATCTCATACCATCTGTTTACAGGCTCATCATAAAGGACTTCAAAAAATGTATCTACATCATATATGCCGGACGGCTCTACCAGAACACGTTCTGTTCCCTGCATGGCCAGTGCGATCAGCTTTGCCTTGAATCGTCTTTTCCAGTCTGATGCCACATTTCCACCGACAATAGGCTCCACATCACAGAAGTCTCCTTCCAGATCCTCAAGCAGAAGCATATCCACATTAACTGCGCCAAAATCATTTTCAATAATCCCAATATGCATTCCTCTGCTGATCAGATACTGTGCGTATTTTCTGATAAATGTCGTTTTTCCTGCACCCAGAAAACCAGTAATTAAATCTATTTTAATCATATTATTTGACCTGCTATTCTACTGCTCTTCCAGTTTATTAATCCAGGACTTTTTTGATTGCTGCCAGCAGTTCGTCATACGTATCATATGCTGCAAGATCTGGATTATCTGCCTTGATCTTGTCAGTACTCTTAAATAAGAATCCTGCTTTGCTGGCTTTGATCATGCCAAGATCATTATAACTATCGCCACTTGCAATTGTTTCAAATCCAACTGACTGTAAAGCTTTCACTGTCGAATACTTGGAATTTTCAATTCTCATCTTAAATCCAGTGATTTCACCGTTCTCTGCGACATCGAGTGAGTTACAGAAAATAGTAGGCCATCCAAGTTTCTGCATCAGTGGTTTTGCGAACTGTGTAAATGTATCACTGATGATGATGACCTGTGTCATAGAACGTAATTCGTCTAAAAATTCTTTTGCTCCTGGCATTGGATCGATCTTTGCAATTGTTTCCTGAATTTCTTTCAATCCAAGACCATGTTCCTTTAAAATGCCAAGTCTCCATTTCATTAACTTATCATAATCAGGTTCATCTCTGGTTGTTTTCTTTAATTCAGGAATGCCGCTCTCCTTTGCAAAAGCGATCCAAATTTCTGGTACCAATACTCCTTCAAGATCTAAACATACAATATCCATTTTACAATTCCTTTCTTTTCCTAACAATTTTCTCATTTTTAGTGTGGTATTTTCAGATAGTACTTTTTACCACTTTATTGTACTACATTCCTTTCATTATAGCATCATTTAAAATATCAGGGTGAAATATTTATAAAAAAACTGGAAGAAACACAAGTACAACACTGTACCTGCATCTCTTCCAGCTATTTTTCTGCTATTCTATCATTTTTTATAACTCTATCTTTAACTATGATTCTACCGCTTTCTATTGTCCCATTAATACCATCAGTCCAACATTGTGACGACCCTGAATATGAGAAGAATGATACTTAAAAATGCAAGTACTATGGTTGTAATTGCCAGTTCCTTTTTTTCAGTATGCAGTCCCTGTACACCAAAATTCAATTCTATTAAGATCAGGAGAAAACCATATGTAATACCTATAAAAGATAATAAAACACCAATAATCGACATCACAAATCCAATAACTGTCCATTTGTTCAACTTTTTCTTAGCTTCTTCTATAAAGTTGTTCATATCTGGATCCACTACTGCACAGGAACCCTCTGCTGTATATGCGCAATTTACAGAGTTGCTTTCTGTTGCCAACTTTTTTAATTCTGAAACTAACGGTTCAAGATCATTTATAAATTCCTGCTTTGTCAGCCATCCCTTCGTTCCTTCCAGTGCCATAGGATTTTCATACTTGCCAAGATAAGCAAGTATTCTGACCTGGTTTCCTTCTATATAATATTCAATAGATCTTTTTCCTTTGATAATCGGGTCATTAAAATAGTAATAATTTGCACCCGGCTTTGGAATTTTCTTAAACTTATTGGCCTGAAGATAACTACGAATCACGCCTTCGATTCTGTCTGGTTCAACATTTACAGTAAATGTAAATTCTGTCTTTCCTCTTTTCATTGTTTCCTCATTTCTGCACAATTTATTACTTCTCTACTTGTTTTCATCATGCGCTATATTTTATATTCACATAGGTAATACAACGTTTCTATTATAGAGGTGCAGAAACTAATTAAACATAGAGAATTGGTATGAAGATATGGGCCAAATTAACAGTATCTGATAAATGTAACCGACTAATGATATATATTATAACAGAATACTATACTTTTTAGCCTTTCTGTTGTAAGATCTGTACGATCTTTCTGTTAATTTCTTCTGCCTTTTCATGATTCAATCCATGTCCTGCATTTTCATAAAATGTCACTTGCATCTGGTATTTCTTCAGTGTCGCTTCTCCACCCAGTTTCTCAAATGGATCATCCAGTCCCACCAGATATACAATTTTCTCTCGAATTCTGTCGACATCCTGCTCCGTGAAATTCTGTACCTTGTGGTACCCCATAGCCATGTTATTAAATCCCTTTAACAGAAAGGTATAGTGCTGCATAATATCCTTATTTTCAGTGAAAATAGCATAATTATCTCCGCACAACTTTCGGATCAGTTTTCTCACATTCTTCTTTGTTGGAAATAGAGCCTCTGGAAGAAATATCTTCATCATTGTTGCAATTGGTGTTCGCTTTGTTCCTACTGGCACTGCTCCAGATATACTGATGCCCTTTGTCATCCGTTCCGGCCGGTTCAGAGCATACGCCTGAACCAAATATCCACCATGAGAAACACCTGCAAAAAACGCCTCTTGCATATGCAATCCATCTAATACCTGATCGATCCATTTTATATCATCAAACTCTTTATTGTAGCCTGGACCTGGCACACTCTTTCCCGGACCTCCTATCGTATCAATGGCATATATGTGGAAAAATCTGCTCAAATAGGCTGCATTATAGATCCACATCAGCGCCGAGTCATCTCCAACCCCATGAAACACTATCAGTGGTGGATTTTTTTCTTCTCCACTCTCGATCACATGCGTACTTCCATACATTGTATCGATATACAGCTCCTGTACATCGATTCCCCATAAATGTAGCAGCGTGTCATAGGAACTCCTGATTTTTTCTTTCATCTTTTCAGTTCTATAGACCTTCATCTCATTCCCCTTCTCTCCATGATTTTCAGAACTACTATCCACTATAAAAATTAATGTTTTACTTCTATTTCATCTTTTATGTCCGCTTCTATCTTCTCTGCTGTTTCCGCTTGCATCTTATTTTTTTCTTCAACTTGTATTTTAGTTATTTTTTTTGCGATCTATTATAATTGCCCTTTTAAGATCTATTTTTCTTCTACCTGCATTAACTTCTGTATTTCTGACTATTTTCTCGCTACTTTGCCTGCATGATCGTTTCGATAATTGCCTTTCTTTTTATCAAGATCATTCCCACACCTGTTACGATACCGGAGAAATGCATCATAAAAATTGTTATTCCCGACATTGGATTCAACATGCTAAGCATGCCTATCAACTCATACAAAAAATAATAGAACAATGGTTGCTTATAACAAGGCGTCGTTCCCTTCTTTAGAGCTACAAAAATACAGTAAAATCCTACTGTTCCAAATGCGTATACGATTGCTGAAATCCCACAGGCTTTTGTCGAATTATTGACTGATACCAACTGAAACAGAATAGCAGACCCAATCCACTCGACTAGAAACAAGCCTAAAATAGATCTACTTGATAGTACTTTTTCTACGATGATGCCAAGTGGAATCAGCGTTACTATTACCACTGGAAACCCTTTAATATGGTATAATTCTTTAATTTTCATACTAATCTTCCCCTCCCGCCTTTTTCAGACAACTTGCTGAATCATTTTGTCATGCACATGACTGAAATGTTCTCTGATAAAAATTCTTAAGCTGTCTCTTTAATTGTTCTATATCACCAGTAAAATAAGCCAGCAAAATGGCTGACTGATATTGCGCTGCCAGCTCTTTTGCATCTGTACCAACGATCCCTCCCCTCTCAATAAGCATTTGAAATACTTTTTCTTCATGCTCTAATGGTGCCTGAAATAATAATTCACTCCAGGCTTTCTGTGCTTCTTCGCTATGAAATCTTTCACATTCCAGCACCTGTAACAATGGTCTGACCTGTTCATGGAACAGATATCCTGTTAAAAAAAATACGCCTGCCTGAATAAATTCATCTTCTTCTACATCCTGTACCTGCGCAAATGTCTGTAAGAACATTAGGCGTAAATGCTCTTTCAAATCGTCCGCTTTCTGCACCAATGCATCGAAAATTTCCTGCTTTGCTCCAAAATGATGATAAATGGAACTAGCCCTGATCCCAACTGCTGACGCGATATCCCTCATTGAAACCGCTGCATACCCTTTTGATGCAAATAACTGTAGTGCTTCCTGCATGATTAATTCCTGTGTATGATTCTCTTCCATCTATTTTCCTCTTTTCTCTACCGAACATTCGTTAGGTAAATCATATTCCCATCTAATTAGTTTGTCAATATTTTCCACTGTCTTATTCTATTTTTTGTACAAGGAACAAATTCGGATTATATTCTTTTCTTTCTTGCCTATGAAACATTCCAATATGGATCGATTGTAAAATCATTTCCTTTGGCGGAAAAAGAGCCGGATTGAAAATTTCTCAATCTGGCTCCATACTATTTTTCCTATTGCTGTGACTGCTCCATATTATATTTCTACCATTTACGTACGCCCTGAATATGCAGGAATCGTGCATGTGCATAGACATAACTGTCCAATGGTCGCATATAGGCATCAAATGTATGCGCAGCAAGATAAATACGCCCTCCCTCTATTGCGACAATGACTGGGCTGTGATAGTATCCGTACTGATTACCAAATTGTACAATATCTCCGGGCTGTACTCCATTTTGTCCTGTTTCAACCGCATATGGACCTACGGATTTATTGCTGACCAGAAAATTATATAGATACTGTACACCTGTCCAGCTCGGACTTCTGTCCGTGCTACTATTGTAATACCACCCCAATGTCGGTGTATAATTCATTACTCCGCTTCCAGCATAAATGCATTGTGATGCAAAGTTGGTGCAGTCTCCTCCCAGATGCGAAAAATCGAGATATCTGGGATTTCTTTTCAATGCCCATTGTTTTGCATATTGTAAAACTGCTTCACGTCGATACTCAACTTCTTTTGGCATAGTTTTTCACGTTTCTATCTATTGTTCACTATCCAGTATATGCAGAAAAGTTTGACCGGTTTCGTCTGCTTCCTATCATGATTTGAGATTCATTATGCCTGCCCTGACAATCTCTGTATTATCCTCTTTTCCCATGCCAGATCATAACTGATAATCCAAGCATAACTGCACCGATTAAAAGCAATGGTACCATCCCGTCTACGTACGCTACCATCGGCTTTAAATTGTAGTACGTTAAATAACAGATCATACTAATAAGCGCCACACTTCCTATTAGGATGCAACTGATAATTACTGTCTGCAATGAAAAATTTCCCGCTCCATACATTACATTTACTTCACAAAGCACCAGCATACCCCATCCAATAATCAGCAACAATTCAGTCGTCACTTGCCGATGCATAAAAATAAAGGATACAAAAAACAAAATAATATAGAGGCAGATTCCAGCTATCATAATCACCTGGTTAGAAAGGTTCGGTTGCACAGATGGCATATTCCTGATTCCACTGATAAGCAGGATCAGACCTGTAATCCCAGTTCCTGCTGTCAGTAAAAATAAAATAACCGCTAACGGTCCAGGAGCCCTAAATTCCGGTCTGAATACCACGCTCCACCAGATCAGATAAATAACACAGCATATGGCCATACATCCATTTCCACTCATTATTACTTTTGTATATTTCTCCATAATAATCCCTCTTTCCCTTCTTAAACACAACACTATCCCCTATTGATAAATCCATATATTGATAATATCATAATGCATTTATACTGCTATCATATACCATATTGCCCTGCACTGATCAATTTTTTCAACTAAACGTAAAATCTATTTCTATTTTAAGTAGTAAATTTTTAGCAATAAAAAAGGAGCCATGCACAAATTTCTTCATGCACCGCTCCTTTTTTATAACAGGCGACTGTCACCTGTTACTGTAAATGTAATATGAAATTACTTATTACGTACTGATTTAACTAATTCAACAGCTTCTTTTGTCATAGCTTCGATCTTATCGAATTCACCAGCTGAGATTAAATTGCCTTTAACCATCCAGCTACCACCACAACAGAAGATCTTATCACATTCAAGATATTCGCCAATATTCTTAGCATTGATTCCGCCTGTAGGCATGATTCTTACGTTTGTGTAAGCTGCTGTCATAGCCTTGATCATCTTAAGTCCACCTGCTGCTTCAGCTGGGAAGAATTTACATCTTGTTAAACCACGTTTAACAACCTGAGCTAATTCAGATGGTGTAACGATACCTGGGCATACTTCAATGTTCTTTGAGATACAGTAATCAACGATTTCTGGATCAAAACCTGGGCTTACGATAATTGAAGCACCAGCTGCAACTGCACGGTCAACCTGCTCTGTTGTAAGAACTGTACCTGCTGCGATCATCATTTCTGGATATGCTTCATGCATAACACGGATTGATTCTTCAGCTGCTTCTGTTCTGAATGTTACTTCTGCACATGGAAGTCCACCATTTACTAATGCTTTTGCTAATGGAAGTGCATCCTTAACATCGTTTAATACTACTACTGGAATTACGCCTAATTCTTCGAACTTATCTGCTCCTGTCATTTTCTTTTCTCCTTTAATATATGATTGTTATAATTTAACTCTAACGATTAATATTCTATCATTCGACACGCTTCTTTGCAAGTATATCCTACTCTGTGAACTGCTCAGAAAAATAAATATTTGTTTCCTGTCGATTCCTGCATTCCAATATGTAAATTTATGCTGTCTTTTATCGACTAGTTTCCTGTTTTATTCTGATCATATGACCACTCACAGAAGGGCTTCCAATACCAGGATATAATTGAACAATCCACTGATATGAAGTATAATTAAATGAAATGACGAACGCATTCCTGCGAATATTTCATAGCAAAAAAACACATCCTGCTAATGGATTTTGAGCATACAAAGTAACGACTACATAAGTTTTGATTTTATGAACTTTCCTATTCCTGTAGTACACTAAGATCGATCTTCAAATACTTTGATTATATCCACTCAGGAATCTAAAATACAGTACACAAGGAGCTGCAAATGGATTTTAAAGATTTATCATATCTTGTTGCAATTGCAAAATACGGAAACATTACAAAAGCTTCCGAATCTGTCTACATCAGTCAGCCAACCCTGACGAAGTTTTTACAGAAAAAGGAACGTGAATTAGGTCTGAAACTATTCAAAAAAGTTGGAAATAAATTTATCCTCACATACTCCGGACAGAAGTATGTTGAAAAAGCTACCATGATCCTGGACTTAAAGAAACAGCTGGATCAGGAAATGAACGATATTATTAAAAAGAACGAAGGATCACTAAAAGTGGCATTTCCTGCCATGCGTAGTACTTATATGCTTCCATGTACACTTCCTATCTTTCACAGTCTCTATCCTAATGTGCATCTGAATATTCTGGAAGCAAATTCAAATAAGCTTGAAGAAATGATACTGGACGGAACTACCGATCTTGCATTTTTCAACCTTCCAATTCATAGCAGCAACATCGATTATGAACTGATCAGCCATGAGGAATTATTACTTGTCATGTCCCCTGACAATCCTCTTGCACAGTCTGCTGTAAAGAATAGTAAATGTAAATTTCCATATATGGATATCGATCTGATCAAAGATGAAAAATTTATATTGCCACTTCCTGACCAGCGGACTCGACAGACCGTAAATCATCTGATCAAAACTACCGGTCTTCAGCCAGATATCGTACTTGAAACAGGTAATTTCTCAGCATCTGTAGAACTTGTATCCAAGAATTACGGTATCTGTTTTATGACAGAGACCCACCTCAAGCATATTAAAACGAGCCGTCCGGTGCTGTGCTTTTCAATTGGAAAGCCGTCAACAACAGTGGATTTTGTCGCTGCTTTTCACAAGGGAAGCTATATTTCTTACCATGCTAAAGAATATATAAAAATCGTAAGAGATTTCACCTAATTGAAATGGAAATTCCTATATCAAAAAAGTGCCACAATACACAGGTTTCCCTACTGTATTCCGGCACTTTTCTTTTTTCTTATTATGCATGACTACCTACCTCCGCAGACTACTTCATGATTGTCCTCATCATCCATAAATTATTGTTCAATTCAGTTTTCTTTCTGCATGCATAATACTTAGTCTGACCACGCATTTATTTCATAACTTTATTACTATTTTTTATACACATTTGAGATTAATTATACACTAAAATTTAAAGGTTCTACTGATACACTTTTTTTGTTTCTATACTATTTAAATAATACACTATTTAAAATACACTTAAAAACCGCTTTTTACATATCTATTTTATTCATAATTCTTATGAACAAACAGTTAAAATTTATTACTTAACTTATCACTCTATTTATTGCTCTATTTATTACTTTATTTATTACAACTCGCATCATGCACAGTTACAGCTGTATAACATCCGATACCTATGCATATTGCTCATTTTAGAAAAGGATTATATTATACCACAGTCGGGTTATTCATCTACTGATCTAATGCTCATTTTAGATCAGATGTTACTACGTTGATCAGCTATGTATCTGTATGCTGAACCTAAAAAACTGAATCAGCCTTGCTAAAATATCAGTTGTCGATTTTCTATTTCCGATAGGCAGAAATTTTCTGCTTTATTGTGTTACCATTTTTGCGGATTCCGGTATTTTATTGCAGAAATTTTCTGTTCTCGCAAACATTTCATCTTGCTTGTCTCTGCCCTTCGCTGGTGAAGTATCCCGAACGATTCAGAACAGATTCCATAAAAATCGTGACCGCCAAAAGGTCTGCACACCCTCCTGGGCTCACGTTTTTTTGTATAAATATTTTATCAAAGTCTTTTAATTTCTCCTCAGCGTCCTGGGCGTATGCGCCTCCATCCCTGAGGAAGTTTTTGGCCAGTCCCTGCATCTCTAAAAGAGTTTCCGCGTTGGATCTGGCCAGGATATTAGTATCCTCAACCTGACTAACGAGCTCCATAAGAGTCTGCAGTTTGATCTGATTGAAGGAATACCCTCTGGCTATGCCATCAAGCATTACCGGGTAGGCGATCTTTCTTACGGAGGAAAATCCTCCGAGGGCTTCTCCCCTGACTCCGGCAACACCATTTACCTGGTACAGCTTTTCCCCGTGACTGTCCGCCTGATGTTTCTGATTGATGCCGTTCAGCTCATCGATCAGCATTGTACGGACCATTTTCTGTTCCATATGGATCAGATTCTTCATAGTCAGCTGTATCTGGTTCTGTATACAGATCCCAGTGCTTGCACAAAGGATTCCAAGTGAAAAAATCAGACCCTTATGTGTATTCACATTTCCAGTTGCTTGAAACATTGCCTTTTCAGCAAGCATTCCTGTCTTTCTGATCTTTGAAAAGACCAGCTGTGGATTGCTAGCATATACCATGCCCTCTTCTGCCATTTTTACAAAGTAGCCGCCAATGGCATCCGCACTTTTTTCAAAAGTCAGAAGAGACATATCTTTATGAGCACCGTTTGAGTAACGATCTACCAGACCAGGTTTCGGTGTCGTATACACTTCTTCAAGAAGTGCACGATATGCTTTGTCGCCAATCCACTCTGCTGTTTTTTCATAATCTCTTTCCAGACCTGCATATATCTGCATATATCCCCCTGCCCTATTCCAGGACAAATATCTTTCTTACTGTTCGTTAAATTCGAATTTCTTTACCTGACGAACAACATCCATGATTGTA
>CAJMQE010000105.1 GCA_905215405.1 uncultured bacterium | reverse complement strand
GCCCATTCTCACAGCCCTTTATTTATTTGCTTCGTGGACATCGAAATTAATTCATGAACAGAGTGGAAAAGAGAGACGACGGTATGGAATGACTTAAAAATAGTAATCTGTGCTTGAAATGACTTAAGAATAATAATCTTGACTTCAAATTGTAGTGAAGCATCTCTGTAAATATAAAATCTGTTTGAAACATATGTTCTGATATGCTATACTCATCATTAGTAATGTTAATTAGAGACGAGGAATGAAAATGATATCATATGTGAAGGGAATTTTAACAGAAACATTTGAAGATACAATTGTCGTTGAGGCCAATGGTATCGGCTATAATATAAAAGTACCGATGACTTTGTTCTCGGCTATGCCACAAACAGGTGCGCAGGTAAAGATTTATACATATCTGAATGTCAGAGAGGATGCTATGAATCTTTTTGGGTTTGCGAACCGGGACGATCTGAATATATTTAAATTATTAATTACAGTTAGCGGAATTGGACCGAAAGGAGCGCTTGGTATTCTTTCGACGATCACACCGGACGATCTGAGACTGGCTGTACTTTCGGATGATGCAAAAGCAATCTCAAAGGCACCAGGAATTGGAGCAAAGACAGCTAAAAAGCTGATTATAGAATTGAAAGATAAGTTAAAACTTGAGGATGCATTTGAAAAGTTATCCCAGCCGGACAATGTCCTGACAGATGGCAGTACAAATGAAGACGGACGTGCAGAAGCGATTCAGGCACTGGTTGCACTCGGTTATGGTAACAGCGAAGCAATACAGGCGGTCAGAAAAGTGGAAAATGCGGATAACAAGGATTCTGAGACAGTACTAAAAGAAGCGCTGAAGAATCTTGCATTATTATAAAAATTAGAAATCAGTTTAACTGACTGCAAGGTAAAGCAAAATGGAAACAGATAAGGAAGAGTGAACGATTCATGGAAAGGCGAGTAATTTCAACTGAATTAATTCAGGAAGAAGCAAAAACTGAAAATAATCTGCGCCCTATGACACTGGACGATTATGTTGGACAGGAAAAGGTAAAGCGCAATTTAAAGGTATATATAGAAGCGGCGAAAACAAGAGGCGATTCTCTGGATCATGTACTCTTTTATGGCCCACCAGGCCTCGGTAAAACGACGCTTGCGGGAATTATTGCAAATGAAATGGGAGTAAATCTTAAGGTTACTTCCGGTCCTGCAATTGAACGACCAGGTGAGATCGCAGCTATTTTAAACAATCTGCAGGAAGGAGATGTCCTTTTTGTTGATGAAATACACAGGTTAAGCAGACAGGTCGAAGAAGTTCTATATCCGGCAATGGAAGATTTTGAAATCGACATTATGATCGGAAAGGGAACTTCGGCAAGATCGATTCGACTAGATCTCCCTAAATTTACACTGGTAGGGGCAACAACAAGAGCAGGTATGCTGACAGCACCGCTTCGAGACAGATTCGGAGTTGTCAGTCATCTGGAGTTTTATACTGTGGATGAGCTGGAAACAATCATTTGTCGCTCAGCAAGTGTACTAAATGTTGAAATCGATCAGGCTGGTGCACATGAACTGGCAAGACGTTCAAGAGGTACACCACGTCTTGCAAACCGTTTATTGAAAAGAGTCAGGGATTTTGCAGAAGTCAAATATGATGGCAGAATCACATTAGAAGTTGCAGACTATGCACTGGAATTACTGGATGTGGATAAAGATGGGCTTGATAAGAATGACAGACTGATCTTATCAACAATCATCAATAAGTTTTCAGGAGGACCGGTAGGACTTGAGACACTTGCAGCTTCCATCGGTGAAGATGCAGGTACGCTTGAAGATGTTTACGAACCTTATCTGATTCAGAATGGTTTCGTAAATAGAACACCGCGAGGCAGGATGGCGACTGATATCGCTTACCAGAATTTGGGTATCAAAAAGATCACTGAATAATCGGCTTTTTGCGATGAATTAAGCTTGTCAGAGTTTCCTCTGTTATGGTATAATTACCTCTATACAAGAAGTAAGGAGGCATTTTATGTCATCAAAAAATGATACAGACGTTATAATTGGGGGAAAAGTCTTTACGCTGAGCGGTTATGAGAGTGAAGAATA
The DNA here is from genome assembly GCA_905215405.1 of uncultured bacterium. Classification (GTDB taxonomy): domain Bacteria; phylum Bacillota; class Clostridia; order Lachnospirales; family Lachnospiraceae; genus CAJMQE01. The sequence continues at coordinate 9,473 of CAJMQE010000105.1, read as the reverse complement.
TTTACAGAAAGTGGCTGCTTACATTAATAATAAATTAACTGAGTTCAATCAGGAAGATTCTTATAGAAGACAATCAATCGAAGTCAGAGCGAATCTGATGTATTTAAATATTGCAGATGATTATTTTAAGGCTCAGAAGACTGCCGATACACTGGAAGCAGATCTGGAGAGCAAAGATAAAGAAATTTACGACCTGAAACATGACCTGATCGCAGCACAGATTAAGTCCGATGCGGCTGAAAAGGAAATTCAGGAGTTAAAGGAGAAAATCGTCAATTACCAGAAAGATATTGTCAAACTGGAAACAGAACTGGATGATTTTCTTGAAAAATAATAGTGAATATTGAGGAAGGGTGTCTTTGTAGTGCGTATTATGCACTAGAAGACATTTTTTTCTGTAAAGAAGTAGGAGATTTGATTTGAAGAAAGTAGAAGTTTTATCACCAGCTGGTTCATACCAGAGTTTATGTGCGGCAATTCATGCCGGTGCAGATGCTATATATCTTGGAGGAGACGCATTTGGTGCGCGTGCCTATGCCAATAATTTTTCGAAAGAAGAACTGCTATCTGCCATTGAATATGCGCATATCTATGGAAGAAAAGTCTATTTGACTGTAAATACACTTTTAAAGAATGAGGAACTTGAAAAATATTTGTATGATTATCTTGTGCCATATTATGAAGCTGGACTTGATGCGGTTATTGTACAGGATTTTGGTGTATTTTCATTTATACATGAACATTTTCCAGGACTGCATATTCATGCAAGTACACAGATGACAATTACAGGCAGAAAGAGTGCCAGCCTTTTAAAGGAAATGGGCGCGTCTCGAGTGGTAACAGCAAGAGAATTGTCGGCGGAAGAACTTGCAGATATTCATAAAAATGTCGATATTGAAATTGAGAGTTTTGTTCATGGAGCACTTTGCTACTGTTATTCAGGTCAGTGCCTGCTTAGTAGTTTTATAGGTGGAAGAAGTGGTAACAGGGGAAGATGTGCGCAGCCATGCAGACTGCCTTATCAGGTAACAGACGAACAGAATCAGACAAGACAGCATTCGGAAAAAGAAAAATATGTGCTGAGTCCCAAAGACATGTGTGCACTTGAAATTCTTCCTGATGTCATAGATGCAGGTGTATATAGTCTGAAAATCGAAGGACGTATGAAAAATAGCGAGTATACAGCAGGTGTGGTAAGTCTATATCGTAAATATGTGGATATGTATCTCCAGAAAGGCAGAAAAGGATACCATGTACTGCCTGAGGATATTCATCATTTGAAAGATCTTTATAACAGAGGCGGTTTTACAGAGGGCTATTATAAAGAGCACAATGGCAGAGATATGATGGCATTGACACGACCTAATAATTGTGGAACCAAAGCACTGAAAGTGCTTGAAAATAAAAAAGGTTGCCTGACATGCCGCGTAATGGAAGAAATTTTTCCTGGTGATATGTTTGAAATTAATGCTGATTTTTCTATTACAAATAAAAATCATCAGATGCCAGGGGAGACTTATACGGTAAATATTCCATACAAACACAGAGTTGTAGTGGGACAGGAACTTAACAGAACAAGAAATCAGGATCTTGTGACTGAAATCAGAGAATCTTATCTGGAAAAAGAGCCAAAGATCTTGGTCGATGGAAAGCTGGTTCTAACAGTAGGACAACCTGCAAGACTGGAACTGACACATACCGCTCAGCGCGATATTGATAAAACACAGAGCGGACAGTTATCCGGTCAGAACCTCGTATGTTTTGAAGAAGCACCATGTTATGTAAGCTGTGTTGGTGAAATCGTCGAACAGGCACAAAAATCTCCAATGGATGAGGCAAGAGTCAGAAAGCAGATGAATAAGACAGGAAATACTCATTATCATTTTCATGATCTGACTATTGAAATCAATGGAGATATCTTTATGCCAGTCCAGAAACTCAATGATTTACGTAGAACGGCATTGGAGGAACTTGACAGACAGGCATGTGAACAGGGAAAAAGAGTTCTTACAGCAGATGGCGAAGCATCAACAATTGAAAATAAAAAGAAATTCACTGGAGACAGAGTACAATTATTAAAGCAGACAGGCTTTGTGGCTCAAGAAAATGTGACAATCAATGGATCGGTAGAAAATCTGGAACAACTGGAGCAGCTCATAACATTTTCAGAAGTATCCAATATTTATCTGGAACTGGAGACATTTGAAAAGACAGATCTGGGAAAGGCAATAGAAATTGGACATGCTGCAGGTAAAAATATGCTGATCAGTCTGCCTTATGTCTATCGAAATGAATCAGCGAACAGATTTTCAAAGGAACTTTTAGAGCTACTCGATAAAAATGCAGATGGATTTTTGGTCAGAAATCTGGAATCATTACAGGCATTACGCGAATTGTCTGCAACGGATAAATGCATTCGTGCTGTGTTGGATTATAATCTTTATACATTTAACAACAGAGCAAGAGAACAGTTCGACAGTTTGATCGTTCCAGGAGAATTTGAGATTATTTATGGAGCATTGCCAGTAGAACTTACTGCAGCAGAACTTGCCAAACTGGATAACCGTCTTTTTGAACTGGTAGGATACGGTTCGATACCGATGATGGTGTCAGCGCAGTGCGTTAATAAGACAACAGGAAAATGTAATCATAAAGAACAGAATCTTTTTATGAAAGACCGTAAAAATGCAACATTTCGCATCAGAAACTGTTGTAAATATTGTTATAATCTGATTTACAACGAAAATCCGCTCTGTCTGCTTGACAGAAAAGAGGAGATTAATGAGCTGGATCCTATGGCAATTCGTCTGATCTTTACTACAGAAACGAAAGAGCAAGTAGGTCAGATTACCGACATGGCAATTCAGACACTGGTCCATCATAAAGAGGCAACAGTACCATTTGAAGAATACACCAGGGGACATTTCTTTAAAGGCGTTGAATAAAAGCAGATAGAGGGATAGAAAAAGTGAAGAACTTATTATTTGAATTATCAAAGTATATATTTACAGCGCTGGCCGCCTATTATACTTATGTATCTTACCGGGGAGCGACTGCAAGAAATGAAGAAAAGAAGATGAGAATCTACAAGGTACAAAATACAATCATGTTTATGATTCATTTCCTTGGATATCTGATTCTGTATCTTCAGGAATATAAAATAGATTATGCGATACTTTATATTGCAGAATTTGCTTTTTTCTTTGTTATACTTGTCGTATACGAAGTAATGTATCCGAAGGCATCAAGATCACTTGTCAATAATATGTGCATGCTGATGGCAATCGGATTTATCATGCTGGCCAGATTGTCTTATGATAAATGTCTGAAGCAGTTTGCTATTGCAGTAGTTGGTACGGTGATATCATTTTTTGTGCCATGGATGATCAAAAAGATCAGAAGCTTTCGAAATTTTGCGTGGGTATATTGCGGTACTGGACTGGTCCTTTTAATATCGGTACTGCTTGGCAGCAAGGTATTTGGTGCAAATCTTGTATTGACACTGGGACCGGTTTCAGTTCAGCCTACAGAATTTGTAAAAATCATCTATGTAATGTTCGTTGCATCCATGTTCAATAAATCGACAGAATTCAGACAGATCGTAATTACAACAGGAATGGCAGCGCTACACGTTATGATTCTGGTCGTTTCGAACGATCTTGGTGCAGCACTTATCTTTTTTATCGTATATTTAATGATGCTTTATATAGCGACTGGAAAGGCTCTGTACATTGGTGCGGGCCTACTGGCAGGATCGGCAGCAGCGTGTCTGGCATACAAATTATTCAATCATGTTAGAACGCGTGTAGAGGTATGGCTTGATCCATGGAGCTGTATCGACGATAAAGGATATCAGATTGCACAATCGCTTTTTTCAATAGGTATGGGATCATGGTTCGGTGTCGGACTTTGTCAGGGAATGCCAAATAAAATTCCTGTAGCAGAAAAAGATTTCATGTTTTCTGCAATAACGGAGGAATTTGGTATCATTTTCTCAATTTGTATTATTCTGATCTGTCTTTGCTGCCTGATTCTGATGATGAATATTGCATCAATGTGCCGAACTCTGTTCTATCGCCTTGTCGCAGTAGGACTGGGGGTTACATATGGCTTTCAGGTATTCCTTACAATCGGCGGTGTAATCAAAATGATTCCACTGACAGGCGTGACGCTTCCTTTTGTAAGTTACGGAGGCAGTTCGATGATCAGCAGTCTGATGCTGTTTGCAATAATAAATGGTATGTATATCATGAGACAGGATGAAGGTGAATCAAATGAAACAGGAAGAAATGAAAATTCCGAAAAAGAAAAAGCAGAAAAACGCAGAAAGTCAGAATGAGCGTAAACATAAAAAAAATGTGAAAATGCATGAATTACAGTCTGGTGAAGAAGTAAGAACAAAAAAACGTAGACGTAGGAAAAAGAAACCGGAAAGCGACATGTATGAAAAACGAGTCAGCAATAAAGAAACGAATATTATTTCTTTCATTTTCGTTGGCCTTTTTCTGATCCTGGCAGGTTATATGGTCTACTTTAATGTGAATGATGCACAGACAGTTATTAATAATCCTTACAATAAGAGAATTGATAATCTGACCAATAAAGTAGTTCGTGGTGATATTACAGCTGCAGATGGTACGGTGCTTGCAACAACGACAGTGGATAAGGATGGAATTGAGACTAGAGAATATCCTTATGGCAATATATTTAGCCACGTAGTTGGAATTGCAACACATGGTAAGATGGGAATTGAGAAACTGAGCAATTTCTATCTTTTGTCAGAACCGGAAAATATTATTGATCAGATCTATTCAGATGTCACAGGCGAAAAAGCAACCGGTGACAGTGTTGTGAGCACGCTGAATGTGGCAATGCAGAAAGCTGCCTATAATGCGATTGGAGATAATAAGGGAGCGGTTGTTGCAATGGATCCAAAGACCGGAAAAGTACTTTGTCTTGTTTCCAAACCGGACTATGATCCAAACGATGCGGATGCAAAGTGGGATGAGTGGATCAATTATGCAAGTGATGATTCTGTCCTTTTGAACAGAGCAACACAGGGGCTCTATCCACCTGGATCTACATTTAAAATTCTGACGACCCTGGAATTTATCAGAGAAAATGAAGATTTCAATGATTTTGTTTATAAATGCAAAGGCAGTACGACAACAGGAGACACAACGATTCACTGCTTTGAGAGCACCGTTCATGGTAACGAAGATCTAGAGCATGCATTTGCTTACTCCTGTAACTCCGCATTTGCAACTATCGGCCAGACTCTTGATCTCGATCAGTTCAAGCTATTGTGTGAAAGTTTTCAATTTAATAAATATCTTGATATTGGCATAGAATACAATCAGAGTAGTTTTACACTGGATTCCAGTGCGGATACAAGTGATGTGATGATGACTTCAATCGGACAGGGCAAAACGATGATTACACCAATGCAGAATCTGTTGATCGCATCTACAGTTGCAAATGGTGGTGTGATGATGAAACCATATTTTGTAGATAAGATCGTAACAGCTGATAATGATACCGTAGTGGAACAAAATCAGCCGGAAGAAGTCGGTACACTAATGACAAAGGATGAAGCAAACATTCTGACCGAATATATGAAATCTGTTGTTAGTTACGGAACAGGTTCCAATTTAAAAGGGACAAGTTATAATCCATGTGGTAAAACTGGTTCCGCACAGTATGATGACAGTGATGAATATCATTCCTGGTTCGTTGGTTTTGCACCGGCAGATGATCCTCAGGTCGCAATCAGTGTGGTTCTGGAAGGTGGATATAAAAATGTAAAAGCTGCCCAGGTCATTGCTAAAAAGGTATTTGATGCCTATTTTACTAAATAATGGATGTTTTTTTGTTGCTTCAATTATGAATTAAGAGTATAATATATTAGATATTATGTTCACACCATGATAAACAGGAGGAATTGCAATGATTGAAGCAACTAGCTGTGGCGGTGTGGTTATATTCAGGGGGAAGGTTCTTCTTCTCTATAAGAATTATAAGAACAAATATGAAGGCTGGGTTCTTCCAAAAGGGACAGTGGAAGCTGGGGAAGAATTTGAAGATACTGCGATCCGTGAAGTGAAAGAAGAAACAGGGTCAGATGCAGAGATCATCCAGTATGTTGGAAAGACTTCATATTCATTTACTACACCACAGGATACCGTGGAAAAAGAGGTTCACTGGTACCTGATGATGACTGACAGTTATTTCAGTCGGCCGCAAAAGGAAGAGTTTTTTCAGGATTCCGGATTTTATAAATATCATGAAGCATATCATCTGTTAAAGTTTCCTAATGAACGACAGATGTTGGAACGGGCTTACCGGGAATACCTGGACATGAAAAAGAAAAATCAATGGGGCATGAAAAAATAATCCGTATAATAAAAATGTCATAGAAGTAGTAACGTGTGCATATATTAAATTTTGCAGGGGTTATGAGTAGAATCATAGCCGGAGCATACAAATGAAGATGCAGTTTGATCACCGGTCACAGAATCGGATGATTATAATATATATATGAGCCAGGGGCTTATAATAAGGGACGTCTGTAAAGACGAAAACGCTAAGGAAAAAGTTTGGAGGAAAAAGAGATGAATAATGTAAATGCTGTAAATGTAATTGATGGAAATCAGTATCTTGTCAGTATGTCAAATAATACTGATGATTCCCAGGGGAATAGTTTTGACGATGTTTTTACATCAGAGAACAAGAATCTGGAAGATATTTTTCAGAATGCAGCACAGGAATACGGGGTTCCTGTAAAACTGCTCAAAGCAGTGGCACAGGCAGAGTCAGATTTCGATACCAATGCAGTATCAAGTTGTGGCGCATCAGGAATTATGCAGTTAATGCCATCTACAGCCCAGTCACTTGGAGTTGAAGACGTATTTGATGCGGAGCAGAATGTCAATGGTGGAGCTAAAATGCTCGCCGGACTGTTAAATGATTATGATGGAGACGTTTCACTTGCGCTTGCTGCGTATAATGCTGGAAGCGGAAATGTTGCAAAATATGGAGGAGTACCTCCTTTTAAGGAAACACAGAATTATATCAAAAAAATCAGTGATATCATGGGTGGAGATCTTGAAGTTGATACATCAGATATATCGATAGAAAAGAACGCGGCAGCAGCTGATACACAGACAAGTGCAGCCAGCACAAGCACAACAAAAACAGGAAAAGCTCAGGTGCCTGTAACAATTATTACAGATGGAGATTCTAGATCCCAGGCAAACGAGATCTTTTCATATGAAACATATTTAAGATTCCTGGAAATGTACGAAAAACTTGCAGAGTCAACACAACAAAGTGATGAAAACGACAAGTCAGACAACGACCAGAATCAAAGTCAGCAGAACAACATTTATCAGATGCAGCAGGCTATGTTTAACGCAAAAGCAGTATCTCTGCTGAATTTATAAGACGAATAATAATTGAATAGTTGGAAATAAGATCGGTTCATTCTGGTTTGACATTATGAAAAAAGGGGAGAGATTATAATGAGAAAACAGAGAATTAGAATTACTTTAAAAAATAGAACGCTGAAAGAGATTGATATGAGTGATTTTTCAGTGATTCCGGCTGATATGTTTGCATATAGAAACGATATATATGCGATTGAACTGCCGGAGGGTGTTACCATTATTAAGAGAAGTGCATTTGAAGGGTGCACATCTTTGAGAAAAGTAGTACTACCGAAGTCTGTTGAACGGATTGAGGAAGAAGCTTTCTATAATTGCTATAGTTTGGCGGAAATTAATATTCCTGGATGTACCAAAGTACACCAGACCGCATTCTATAATTGTGAACACTTAAAAAAGATCAGTTAATTGTAAATACCAGACTTATTGACAAAAAAATACATATTTGATTATTATCACTTGACAAAAGGACCTAACTAATATAGGATTTTTCTTAGTGGACTTTAGTCGAGTAAAGGCTATACAAAGGAAGGAGTAATAATCAAATGTCGAAAAAAACATTCGTATCATTAGAACAGTTAAAAGAAATTAACAACACATATCCAACTCCATTTCATTTATATGATGAAGCTGGCATTAGAGAAAATGCTGCAAAATTAAAGAAGGCTTTTGCATGGAATAAGGGATTCAGAGAATATTTCGCAATTAAGGCGACTCCAAATCCTTTTATATTAAATATATTAAGAGAATATGGCTGTGGAGTTGACTGCTCATCATTGACAGAACTGATGATGGCCAATGCACTTGATTATGATGGAAGTGAAATCATGTTTTCATCCAATGCAACTCCTGCAAAGGAATTTCAGTATGCTGATAAAATCGGTGCAACAATCAATCTTGATGATTTTACACATATAGAATTTCTGGAAAAAGCGATTGGCAAAATTCCTGAAACAATCAGCTGTAGATTTAATCCAGGTGGATTCTTCAAACTTGGTACTTCTATTATGGATAATCCAGGGGATGCAAAATATGGAATGACAAGAGAACAGATCAAAGAGGCTTTTAAGATCTTAAAGAGTAAGGGAGCCAAGAGATTTGGTATTCATGCATTCTTAGCCAGCAACACAGTAAGCAATGAATATTATCCAGCACTTGCAAAGATCCTTTTTGAACTTGCTGTTGAACTTAAGAATGAAACAGGCGCAGATATCAAATTTATCAATCTGTCCGGTGGTGTAGGAATTCCTTATCAGCCAGATGTTGAACCAAATGATATCTCAGTGATCGGTGAAAATGTGCATAAGGTATATGATGAAGTTCTTACAGCAAATGGTATGGGTGATGTAGCAATTTATACAGAACTTGGCCGTTTTATGCTGGGCCCTTATGGATGTCTTGTTACAAAGGCAATTCATGAAAAACATACTTACAAAGAATATATCGGTTGTGATGCCTGCGCAGTCAATCTGATGAGACCAGCCATGTATGGCGCATATCATCATATTACAGTTGCTGGTAAGGAAAATGCACCTTGCGATCACAAATATGATGTAACTGGTTCTCTTTGTGAAAACAATGATAAATTTGCAATTGACAGAATGCTTCCAAAGATCGATATGGGAGATTATCTGATTATTCATGATACTGGTGCACATGGATTCTCAATGGGTTACAATTATAATGGTAAGTTAAAGTCTTCAGAGTTGCTCTTAAAGACAGACGGAAGTGTACAGATGATCAGAAGAGCAGAAACACCAGCAGATTACTTCTCAACATTTGACTTTACAAATATCTTTGATAAAGTCTTAAAAGAAGATAAGTAGTTATCAGGTTTTTCAATGAAATAAAATAGCGAGTCACATAAGGTCTCACCTAGAGGGTCATTATGCGGCTGGGCTCATTAAATAGAATCGAAATTCATACATCAGTTAGATTCTTACTGGAAAGAACAGAGTGTAAATATGCTCTGTTCTTTTTGTTGTGCGCCTGGCGGCGCACGTTTCTAATGGGTGAAAGTCCTTAATCCGC
>CAJMQE010000104.1 GCA_905215405.1 uncultured bacterium | reverse complement strand
ACCCCTCAAAGATTGAGGGGCAGGGGAGTTGAAGTGTCGCAGACACTTTTTTATATCATGTCAGTATGAGGGATAAAAATGTGCATAGGATTAGTGCAGAAAAACAGGCATAGAATCAGTGTTATACATTTTGTTTCAGACAAGTCTTGATATCGTCTTCCGGATTACTAATGCAGTGAAGCTGGAACGTATCGACCAGATACTGAAGAACATTTGGGCTGAGAAATGCAGGTAAGGTTGGTCCGAGGTAAATATTCTTAATACCAAGGGAGAGCAGTGCAAGCAGATCCGCAACTGCTTTTTGCTCATACCAGGACACGATCAGTGAAAGTGGCAGGCTGTTCACATCAGTCTGAAATGCGTCTGCCAGAGCAGTTGCAATTTTAATTGCTGAATAGACATCATTGCACTGCCCAATATCTAGAAGACGGGGCAGGCCGGCGACCTCTCCGAAATCAAGCTTGTTGAATCGGTATTTACCGCAGGCAAGCGTCATAATGATGCAATCCAGTGGAACCATCTGTGCAAATTTTGTATAGTAGTTCCGTCCGGGTCTTGCACCATCACATCCACCAATCAGGAAGAAATGACGCAGTTTTCCTTCCCGTACAGCGGAAACGATTTCATCAGCATGACTGAGTGTTGCGTGGTGTCCAAAGCCGACAAGGATTTCGTGAGGCTCCTGGTCCTCCTGAAAGCCACCAAGTTCCAGTGCCTGCTGAATAATCTCGCTAAAATCTTTGTTCCCATTTTCATCTTTTCCAATATATTTTACGCCATCCCAGCCAACGACATTTGTGGAGTAAATTCTGTCTTTGTAGGATTCTCTTGGACGCATCAGGCAGTTCGTTGTCATTAGGATACAACCGGGAAGATCATCAAATTCTTTTTGCTGATCCTGCCATGCACCACCAAAGTTACCAGCGAGATGTGGATATTTGCTGAGTCCAGGATAACCATGACATGGGATCATTTCGCCATGGGTATAGACGTTGATGCCTTTGCCTTTGGTCTGCTCCAGAAGCATTTCCAGATCTTTGAGGTCATGGCCGGATACGATGATAAACGGCCCTTTTTTAATATGTGTATTGACCAGATGGGGAGTTGGATTCTGGTAGACGTTCGTATTGGCTTCGTCGAGCTTTTTCATGACTTCAAATGCCATCTCTCCGGTCTGCATGCTGACACGGATCAATTCTTCAACACTCAAACGGTCATCGGTGACGGCTTCTAGTGCTCGGATATAAAAATCATCTACCTGATCGCTGTAATAGCCAAGTTCTCTTGCCTGGTGTCCGTATGCACTGACACCTTTGAGTCCATAGACAATGAGCTGACGAAGGGAACGGATATCTTCATCAAGATCTTTTGCATACATGATTCCTGCCATTGGAGCATCCTGAAGCATTTCGGTCTTATTATCAGGAAGGTTATAAGTGGCATGTTCCGTTGGATTGTCTGGCTGTCCGACAGCACTGCGGAGATTTTCTTTTATTTTCTGTGACTCTTTCAGAAGAGATACATGTGCTTCGGGGTCAAAGTTGACATTTGTCAGTGTTGTAAACAGACAGTTCTCAATGAAACTGACGACATTTTTATCCACATGTTCGCCGCGGTCCAAAATCTTTTTTGCATAGCAGCTGATTCCTTTTATCTGAAATATCAGAAGATCCTGAAGATTTGCAATCTCGGGTGTTTTACCACAGACACCAAGTTTTGTGCAGCCTTTCTGGTTCGCAGTCTGCTCGCACTGATAGCAGAACATTGGATATTCCAGATCCATATTGTTACCCATAAAAAAACCTCTCAATTCTACATGAATTTTCTGCAGCTGGTAAGACCAGTACTGACAGATTTACGCTTAGTATGAGAAAAAACTAGCGGAATTATTCGTGTAGCTGAGAAGCTTTTTTACTATATAAAATACATCTTTCAGTCAAATGATGCGAACAAATACAATAGCAGTGTTAAAAAATGAAGATTTGATTATTGTTGTGCAGCAGCATTTCCCTGTACAGGTGCATCTGCTGTATGTTTTTTATCACGGCTTGCAAAGAAGCCAGCAAGTAATGTACCGGAAATAGAATGCCATACACAGGAAACAGCGCAGATGATTGCGGATTCAGGTGTAGATGCAAATTGTGCTGTCGTTGTGGCAAGATTTGTAGCAAGACCGGCGTTCTGCATTCCGACTTCGATAGAAATTGTTCTCTTTTTGGCAACATTCATGCCTGTGAGCTTACCAGCACCATAGCCGAGCAGATAACCAAGGCCATTATGTAATAAGACAGCAACAAAGACTACAACACCAGAAGTGAAGAATTTGCTTCCCTGAGAAGAAATAACACCACCAACGACACAGGCGAGGCCTAATACTGCAATACCAGGCATGATCTTCTGTAACTCGCGGAATGTTTTGTTCTTACCAAGCATGTAGTTAATAAAAAATCCAACTGCAACAGGAAGAATAACAGTTTCTATAATGGAAACAAACATTGGAAGTCCTTTGATGCTGATATGAGTACCACTTGCCAGCAAAGAGACCATTAATGGTGTCATGACTGGTGAAAGGATAGTAGAAACAGTCGTCATGCCGACGGAAAATGCAACATCACCACCACAAAGGTAGGACATAATATTAGAAGAAACACCACCAGGGCAGCAGCCAACAAGGATCAGTCCGAGTGCGATACCATCAGGTAAACGAAGAACTTTAGTCAGTGTAAATGCAAGGAAAGGCATGATCAGATACTGTGCAAGTGCACCGATGCAGATATCGAAAGGTCTCTTGGCGAGAATTTTAAAATCCTGTGTTGTCAGAGTAAGGCCCATACTGAACATGATGATACCGATGATCAGAGACTGGCTGGTAAATTTGTTGCTAACCATATCTACAAAGAGCTTATGATTAACCCAGGTCATAAGGCCTGGCACAAAAAATGTAATCACGGCGATGGCGATTACGACTACGGATGTGTAGTCAGATAAGAGTTTGCTAAATTTTTGTAATGCTTTCATGTTGTTACTTCCTCCTGATTATATTTAAAATTTATAGAAACAGGAATTCACATTCAGTTCCTGTTTTATACATTTAAAAATGCGGATCAGAAGCGGAAGATTCAGATGCGTAGCAGCTCTGCTAATGTTGCTCGATTCGTATCGGACAGGATAAAAAAAGTCCCTTTCAGACACTGATAGTCTGAAAGGGACGAATATTATCCGCGGTACCACCCTGATTCCGGGTTTGTATTCCCGGCTCTTCACGTACTTCATACGCTTCCTTATAACGGAGGATTCCGGCGGGACCTACTGAACTTCAGTCTGCTTCTTGGAGATGATAACTGTATGACGGAATAGACCTGCTCACACCTGCCACAGGTTCTCTGAACTACTCGAATGCGAATACAGCGTTGTTCTCTTCTTGGAATTTGGTGAATATTTATTAAATTAAGAAAAAAATCTAAAACTACGTGTTATTATAGACTGATTGTGAGATAAGTCAATAGAAAAATAAAAATAATCTAATAATTATTTAGTGGTTTAATGTGACATATTAAAAACATGATTTATAGGTTAGAATTACTGAAAGAACAATAAGAGAAAGGGAAAGGACTTCTGATAAGCCAAAGGGTATGAAATATTTTTTTCAAACATATAATGTCTGTAGAAATGGATAGACAGGAGAATTACAAATTGAATAAGCTGTTAGATGAGTCATATTATGACTTTATTGTAGATAATACGTTGGTTCCCGACTACAATACAGGGGATAATGTGACTTATATAAATGAGTTGCACTCAATATTAAATTTACCGACTAATACTTCAGAGGTATGTGATCTGGGCCAGTTCCCATATCATAGATTTCCTTCACTGTTCACGCTCAGTTCCATTGTGGCACTGGATGCATCGAATATTACGCAGGTACAGACAAATCCCTTTCTATCTTTATTCGGGCAGGGGGTACTGGTCGGTGTCATCGATACGGGAATCGATTATGTCCATCCAGCTTTCCGCCGAGGGGAAACTACCAGTAAAATTTATTCCATCTGGGATCAGACGATCGGTGGAGATACGCCACCAGAAGGATTTACCTATGGAACGGAATATACGAGGGCACAGATCAATCTGGCACTCAGTTCAGAAAATCCACTAGAGGTCGTACCGACGGTTGATGAGAATGGGCATGGAACGGCAATTGCGAGTATTATTGCAGGAACACCGACAGAAGAGGAAAGTTTTATAGGGATTGTACCAGACGCCGATTTGGTCGTTGTAAAGCTGAAAGAGGCCAAAAAGAACTTGAAAAATATTTTCTGTGTGCCGGAAGACAGACTGTGTTACCAGGAAACTGATGTGATGCTGGGAATCCGGTATTTAACATCGGTAGCGACAAAGCTCAACAGGCCGATCGCAATCTGCATTGCTTTTGGAACAAGCCAGGGCGGACACGATGGCAGTGGGGCAACAAGTACCTATATGAACAGGCTCTCCCAGACAAACAGGGTCGCATTTGTTGTAGCAGCGGGAAATGAAGTTGGCCTGAGAAGACACTGCTTTATAAACAATACTGCAAATACCTCCACGTGCGAATTGCAAATTGGACCAAACGATAAAATGTTCTCAATGGAAATATGGCCATATGCACCGACCAGATGTTCCATCGAACTGGTTACGCCAACAGGAGAGACTACGGCACCAATCTACCCGGAATTAAATTATTGTAGAAATCTTGATTTTATCTTTAATCAAAGTAATGTGAGTATTAATAACACTGTTTTTGAACAGGAAACGGGTGATCAGCTTATTCTGATCAGGTTTCAAGATGCGACACCAGGAATATGGAAACTTATGATTACGAACCTAAATAATGAGGCTTTTTCTTATCATTCGTGGCTACCATCTGGTAATCTGATTTCAGCAGATACTTTCTTTATTGAACCGGATCCATATACAACAGTCACATCACCGGGAAATGCAAGATCCGTGCTAACGGTAGCAGCTTATAATCAGGTGGGAGGAGGTATATTAAATAACTCTAGCCGGGGGTATAGTCGTACTGACTTTATTACTCCACAGATTGCTGCACCTGGATATCAGATACCATGTGCTATGCCGAATAATGGATATAGTGCATTGACTGGAACAGGAGCTGCGGCTGCACATGCGACAGGCATCGTTGCCATGATGCTCGAATGGGCGGTAGTGCGCGGGAACTATCCATCGATCACGGGAAATGATATTGACCGGATGGTGATCAGAGGTGCCAGAAGAAACCAGGATCAGCAGTATCCAAATAAGACCTGGGGATATGGGGAATCGATGCATATGGGATACTTGAGACACTCAGCATTTTTTAACTATCATATTGAAAGAATCGGAAGACTAAAAAGAAAAATAGAAAATGCAATGTAAAAGTGGCTTGCATAACTAGTAATAAATTACTATAATAAATACAAAGAGACAAAGACGTTTCCATGAGAAATGTTTTTTGTCTCTTTTTTTATTTGAAAATGAATAGGAGGACGACAACATGAAAGAACGGTTTAGATACTTATTCAACAAAAGAAAAAAAGAAGAAGCAGAACGAATTTTTCTATCTATTTCAGAGGGAAGAAAAAAGGCACTGGACAGTTGGTTCAAAGATTTATGGACCCAGCTGGACGCAATCAGAAATACACTGGTTTCCGATAACGGACAGGGAGCGGGAAAACTCCTTTTGCAGGCACAGAAACAGTATCCAGTGTTCGCAGAACTGTTCATTTCGGATGAAAAAGGAATTGTAACCGATTCCTCGTATTCCGGTCACAAGGGAGATCGTGTAACAGATTTTCCGAATCTGAAACAGAGTCTGGCGGGAAAGAACTATATGTATGGACCTTATTGTGACAGTAAAACGACAGATCTGGATGCGGGAGACAGAGCTTTTTATGATGAAGTTACATTACTTTTCTCAGAGCCTCTTATATTAGAAGATGAAAAAGAAAAGCATCTGACTCTTTTTGCAAGAGTTTATAATGATGACCTGAGCAATGTAATTCAGGAAGAAGATACACACATCTATAAGGACAGCGGGGATAATTACCTGTTCATGATATCCAATAACAGAGGGATAAAAGCAGGAACAGCGATTTCCAGAAGCCGATTCGAAGACGATACATTTACACTTGGAGACAATTTAAAGCAGGGGGTACATACAAAAAAATGGGGTACGGTGAAAGTCAGTGACCATACTGAAATGGAGGTGTTATTTACAGATCCGGCGACAGGGCAGCTGCATGATGGAGTGCGAAAGACAATGGAAAATGGAGAAAATATGGATTGTTGGCCGGGGTATCCAGATTACAGGCATATTCTGGTCGGAGGAAGGGGAGTGACGATCCATCCGCCTTATTCAGATGAAGTGTGGGGCATGATGTGTGAAGGAGATATTGTGGACATCTATCATTACACGAAAATTGACAGAAGACTTCCTATATACACAGGAGTTCTGGCACTGACAGCACTCGCAGCACAATGGGGCATGGTCACATTCTTGGGATTTAAGGAAAGTGTGGCAGGATTTTTCCTGTGGCTCTATCTGATGTTCGGAGTCTGGATGGTGAGCCGCAGGGTGATCACAGGCCCGCTGAACAGAGTGACTGGAATTGTACATGATCTTGCAGAGGGAGAAGGAGATTTAAGGCAGAGAGTTGCCTTCTCCGGTTCTAATGAAATTGGGCAAATGGTTCGTTGGGTCAACAAATTCATCAGTAATCAGATGAATATGATAAAACGGGTCAGAGGTTCACTTAAAACAGCGCAGCAGACAGTGCGGAGCGTTTCAAAGTCCAGCGTACAGATCCGCGGTGATATTACAGATATGGAAACCGCAGTCTTGAATCTGTCAGAGAATGCAAAGGTACAGAATTCCCTTTTTCAGAACACACAGGAACAGGTAGAGCGTATTGCTGAGAGCTTTGAGAATAACCGGGAGCTGGAGAACATGGTGCAGGCGATCAGGGAAAAGACACAGGATACCGGCATCCTTGCAGATGAATCGGAAAATATGAAGCAGGATACCAGACAGGCGAACAAAGAATTGAGTGAAACACTTGGACATGTAGTAAAAAGTATTACGCTCCTGGAGCATAAATCCAGAGAGATCACAGAGATCGTCAGTACGATCGATAATATCAGTTCCCAGACAAATCTACTTGCGCTCAATGCATCAATAGAAGCAGCTAGGGCTGGAGATGTGGGAAAAGGATTTGCAGTGGTTGCAGGAGAAATCCAGAAATTATCGGATGAAACAGGAAATGCAACAAAAATGATCGAAGGACTGGTCAGTGCAATTCAGAAAGAGGTGGCCAATACCAATCAGAACATGGGAAGAATCGAGGAAAAAGTCAGTGCCAGTATCCGGTTTTCTGAAAAAAGTGTGCGTGCGGCTGCACTGATTACGGATATCGCTCAGACGATCACGGCAGTACTGGAACTGATGGATGAGCAGTCCGCACTGGTAAATGAGTCAAGAAATAAGATCAGTCAGATGCATGTGGAAAGTGAGGCGGCGCGCAGAACTGGAGATGAAAATGTACAGGAAGCCATCCGTCTGATCCACGCAGTAGGAATGCAGAACAAAAAGCTTGAAAAGGTAATTTACGGATTAGAGTATTCCACACAGGGACTCTCAGAGATCGTTGATGCATTTCAGGTAAGCTGAACCGGAAAAATATATTCATATGAAAAACAGGACGGGCATATAATGAAAGTGGCTGCGGACAGGCAGTCACATAGTAGCAACGTAAAAAGCGGTCAGGGGGCGACTTTCATGAATACATAGAACAGAGATTAAAGGAAAAAAGTGATACCACTGTCTACTCATGGAAAAAGCCTGAATACCAGCGAAAAAGCTGGAAAAGACGGAGATAGGAACAGAAAAAAAGTTCATACAAAATTAACAATATTGTATACTCAGAAGTACAGTATGAACCTTTACAAAGGAATAAAATAATGCTAAAATATGACATAAATAGGGCCATTATGACCTTTTAATAAAAGGAGGAAATTTTAATGTCTAGAGCTAAACAATCAATGGACGGTAACACAGCTGCTGCTCATGTAGCATATGCGTTTACAGATGTTGCTGCCATTTACCCAATCACACCTTCAAGCCCAATGGCTGATTATGTTGACCAGTGGTCTGCTGCAGGCCAGGAAAACGTTTTCGGAAACCAGGTTAAGGTAGTAGAAATGCAGTCAGAAGCAGGTGCTTCAGGAACTGTTCACGGTTCACTTGCTGCAGGTGCTATTACAACTACATTTACAGCTTCTCAGGGTCTTCTTCTTATGATCCCTAATATGTATAAAATTGCTGCTGAACAGCTTCCATGTGTATTCGATGTATCTGCACGTACAGTAGCTACTCAGTCACTTAATATCTTCGGTGATCACAGTGATGTATATGCTTGTCGTCAGACAGGTTTCGCTATGCTTGCTGAAACAAACCCACAGGAAATCATGGACTTAAGCCCAGTTGCTCATTTATCAGCAATCGAAGGTAAAGTACCATTCATCAACTTCTTTGATGGTTTCCGTACTTCTCATGAAATTCAGAAGATCGAAAAATGGGATTATGCAGATCTGAAAGATATGCTGAACATGGACGCTGTTAAAGCATTCCGTGAACATGCATTAAATCCAGAAAAACCAGCCATGAGAGGTTCTCATGAAAATGGTGATGTATTCTTCCAGCATCGTGAAGCTTGTAACACAGCTTACAACGAATTACCTAAGATCGTTGAAAAATACATGGGCAAGATCAATGAAAAACTTGGTACAAACTATGATTTATTCAACTACTATGGTGCTCCTGACGCTGACCGTGTCATCATCGCTATGGGTTCAATCTGTGATGTTGCTGAAGAAGTAATTGATTACTTAACAGCTGCAGGTGAAAAAGTTGGTCTTATCAAAGTTCGTTTATATCGTCCTTGGGTATCAGATGCTCTTCTTAAAGTTATTCCTAAGACAGCTAAGAAGATCGCTGTACTTGATCGTACAAAAGAACCTGGTGCATTAGCTGATCCTTTATATCTTGATGTTGCTGTAACACTTCGTGAAGCAGGACTTAACGATATTACATTAGCAGGTGGCCGTTACGGACTTGGTTCAAAGGATACTCCACCATCATCAGTATTCGCTATTTATACTGAATTAAAGAAAGATGCTCCAAAGGCACGTTTCACAATCGGTATTAACGATGATGTTACAAACTTAAGCTTACCAGAAGTTAAACCAGCTCCTATTACTTCAGCAAAAGGTACTGTTGAATGTAAGTTCTGGGGTCTCGGCGGAGATGGTACTGTAGGTGCTAATAAGAACTCAACAAAGATCATTGGTGACCATACAGACAAATTCATCCAGGCTTACTTCCAGTATGATTCAAAGAAGACTGGTGGTATCACAATTTCTCATTTAAGATTTGGTGATAAAGCTATCAGAAGTCCTTACTACATCAACCAGGCTGACTTCGTTGCATGTCATAACCCTTCATATGTAGTTAAAGGTTATAAGATGGTTCAGGATGTTAAACCAGGCGGAATCTTCATGATCAACTGCCAGTGGACAGATGATGAATTAGATTCAAAACTGAACGCTGCTGCAAAGAAATATATCTATGACAACAAGATTCAGTTATACACAATCAATGCTATTGACAAAGCTATTGAAATTGGTATGGGTAAACGTACTAATACAATTCTTCAGTCAGCATTCTTCAAATTAGCAAACGTAATGCCAATCGATGACGCTGTTAACTTCATGAAAGCAGCTGCAAAGAAATCCTACGGTAAGAAGGGTGATGCAGTCGTAGAAATGAACTACAAAGCTATCGACGCTGGTGTTGATGCTGTACATAAAGTAGAAGTTCCAGCTTCATGGGCTAACCCAGAAGCAGATGCTCCTAAGAAAGATATTTCAGGTCGTCCTGCAACAGTTAAGATGGTTAAAGAACTTCTTGATCCTATCTCATTAATGGATGGTGATAGCCTTCCAGTTTCAGCATTCACAGAAAATCCTGATGGACAGTTCGAAACAGGTGCTTCAGCATACGAAAAACGTGGTACAGCCGTAATGGTTCCTGAATGGGATCCTGAAAAATGTATCCAGTGTAACAACTGTGCATTCGTATGTTCACATGCAACAATTCGTCCATATATGTTAGATGCAGCTGAAGTTAAAGCAGCTCCTTCAAACATTATCCTTGCTGATACAAAGCCAAAGGCTGGCGAATACAAATTCACAATGAGCGTATCTCCATTAGATTGTATGGGATGTGGCGAATGTGTAACTGTATGTCCAGTACCTGACAAAGCTATCAAGATGGTTCCTCAGGAATCACAGGATGATATGCAGCCAGTATTTGATTACTTAGTTGCTAACGTTGGTAAGAAACCAGGAATGCCTGCTGATACAACAGTTAAGGGTTCACAGTTCAACCAGCCACTTCTTGAGTTCTCAGGAAGCTGCGCAGGATGTGCTGAAACATCTTATGCTCGTTTAATCACACAGTTATTCGGTGAACATATGTACATTTCAAATGCTACAGGATGTTCTTCAATCTGGGGTGGTCCAGCTGCTACATCACCATATACAGTAAACAAAGATTCAAAGAAGGGTCCAGCTTGGGCTAACTCATTATTTGAAGATAATGCTGAACATGGTTTTGGTATGTATCTTGGACAGAAGACTCTTCGTGACCAGGTTATCGCTAAGGTTGAGAAGATCGCTGCTTCAGAAAAAGCATCTGCTTCAATGAAAGATGCTGTTGCTAAATTCATGGAAACTAAAGAAGATACAAAGGCTAACACACCTGCTACTGACGCTTTAGTTGCTGAACTTGAAAAAGCTGCTGCTGAAGGTTGTGAACTTTCTAAAGAAGTTCTTGACAAGAAACAGTACCTCGCTAAGAAATCCGTATGGGTATTCGGTGGTGATGGATGGGCTTATGATATCGGCTTCGGCGGATTAGACCATGTACTTGCTTCAGGTGAAAATGTAAACGTTATGGTATTCGATACAGAAATGTACTCAAATACAGGTGGACAGGCATCTAAGGCTTCTAACATCGGTGAAGTTTGTCAGTTCGCTGCTGCTGGTAAAGAAATGGGCAAGAAGAGCCTTGCTGAAATCGCTATGAGCTATGGTTACGTATATGTAGCACAGATCGCTCTTGGTGCTAACCCAGCTCAGGCTGTTAAGGCTATTGCAGAAGCAGAAGCTTACAACGGACCATCATTAATCATCGGTTACGCTCCATGTGAACTTCACGGAGTTAAAGGTGGTATGAACCATTGCCAGGATGAAATGAAAGCAGCTGTTAAGGCTGGTTACTGGAACCTCTTCTCATTCAACCCAGAACTTAAGGCTGAAGGAAAGAATCCATTCACATTAGTTTCTAAACCAGGTGACGGATCATATCAGAAGTTCTTAAATAACGAAACACGTTATACACGTTTAACTCGTTCATTCCCAGAACGTGCTGAAAAACTCTTCAGCGCATCTGAAGAAGCTGCTAAGGCTCGTTATGAACATCTGTTAAAGTTAGTAGAACTTTATAAATAATTCAAATAATCTGTGGTAACACAGTTTCATAAGAATGAAAAGGAAGGTTGTTGTAGAAATACAACAGCCTTCTTTTTTTATTGTGCGCCTGGCGGCGCACGTTTCTAATGGGTGAAAGTCCTTAAT
>CAJMQE010000103.1 GCA_905215405.1 uncultured bacterium | reverse complement strand
TACGGTGGTGTGGGAGGACGGTAAATAAAATAATTATTTACCTCCTACCCGATTCATAGGAAATTACGTCCTAGAAAAATTTATTGATCCGAATCATCGGATGTATCTGTCTTAGTCTGATTGCTGAACCAGTCATCGAACTTGTTCATAACAGAGCTGTAAGTATCAGATGAGATAGATGGAAGATCTTTGCCCCAGGATTTTGTAGCCTGTTTAAAGCCTTTTTCTACTGCGGATTTCATTTTTTCCATCTGATCAGAGTCGCCGCCTGAAAGTGCAACTGCAAAATCAAAGATTCTCTGTGAAGTCTGGGAAACGCCCCAGTAACCGTCTTCAGAAATGTCCTGTTTTGCCTGGGCGATGGTGTCTGCATCAGCAGTAAAATTACCGCTTGCAAGGACTTTCCACATATCATCGGTTGAACCGATCTTAATACCCTGCTTTTCAAACATACTTGTGACCAGTGACTGCATCTGTTTGATTCTGTTATTGGAATCAGCTTTCAGCTGTTCGATCAGAGCTTTGTTCTTGACCTGATAAGAGCTGTTATTACTGGAAGCTTCATAGATTACACCAGTATCGTTCGTTTTGCGCTGGCTGTTTGTCGTAGTGCTGGCAGTTGAACCAGATGCTGTGTTTTCTGTTTTTGTGTTCTTTTTGGCTGATGCTGTGGCATCATAAGATGCGTATGCATTTACCATTGCATTGTTAATTCCGTTTAAACTCATTTTTCCTCCATTCTGCTGTCGCTTCGGCAGCGAAACATGGGGTTATCCCTCCGTGGTTTTGTTTCACTATCTATATCGGCGGGTGGTGGTGGTTTGTTAACAGATGGAGACTATTGTATTTTATAATTAGAATTGTTAAAATAGGAACGTGAGCTGCTAGGCAGCCAGATAAAAAAATTAGGGATTAGCTAGAAGAGTCCTAAAAAAGTAAATGATAAAGATACAGAAACACAATTTTACATAAATGGAGGTCAATGAAATGAAAGTATTACTGGTAAATGGTAGTCCAAAGAAAAATGGCTGTACCTATACGGCACTTGCGGAAGTGGCAGGAGAATTAAATAAACAGGGTATCGAAACAGAAATCTTCCATATTGGAACAGAGGCAGTTAAGGGATGTTCAGGATGTGGATACTGTTCAAAGACAGGTAAACATCAGTGTGTTTATACTGACGATACATTAAATGAAGCAATTTTAAAGGCAAAGGATGCAGATGGATTTATATTTGGTACACCTGTACATTATGCTTCTGCATCAGGCGCAATCACATCATTCATGGATCGTCTGTTCATGGCTGGCTATAGCTTTGCCAATAAGCCGGCAGCAGCAGTTGCAAGCTGCAGAAGAGGTGGAGCAACAGCTACACTTGATCAGCTGAATAGATATTTTACATATTCTAATATGCCAGTGGTTCCTTCCCAGTACTGGAATATGGTTCATGGAAATACACCAGATGAAGTAAAACAGGATCTGGAAGGCTTACAGACGATGAGAACACTTGCAAAGAATATGGCATGGCTCTTAAAATGTATAGAGGCTGGAAACAAAGCTGGCATTGAGCTGCCACAGCTTGAAGAAAAGATCAAGACAAATTATATCAGATAAGTACATAAAGACCGGTCCGAATTTTCGCTCTTACATGGGGAGCGAAAATTCGGACCGGTCATCTTTTTATATTGATATTTTTTAGCAGGGACAGAGTAGATAGAAAGTCGTTATTGCTGTACGCTTTCGGATGTATCAGCCTCTATCTTGATCGTGCTGCGTTTCCAGATACCAGTGTGATAAAGAATATAGAGAATCAGTGCAGATGTCGCGTTGCTGACAACAACGGCGTACCAGATGCTGGATACACCGAGATGCAGGATGGATTCGCACACATACAGGGTAAGAAAACGGAATACCCAGATTCTTGAGGCATCTACAGCCATCGTAATCATTGTGTGGCCGCTTCCCTGAAATAATCCCATTGTGGAATTATAAATTCCGTTTGTCCAGCAGCAGATAGCCATAATACAGAGGAAATCAGTTGCCATACCAATGACTTCAGGATCACTTGTAAAAATTCTGACGATCGGTTCAGCTACGAAACGGCGGGAAAGAATAATACCGCCGACCAGAAGAAATCCAACAGCCATTCTCATGGCAATGTGATATCCTCTAGCAGCACGTTCTGTTTTGCCGGCACCCATGTTCTGACCGGTGATGGTAGAGGTCGCTGAGCCAATTCCGTTAGATGGCATGGATATAATTCCGTTGATCTTGTTACCGATACCATAGGCCGCTGTTGCCAGCGCACCATACTTTAACACATTTTTTGTCATGAGCAGAAATCCGAACTGCATAGTACTTCCGCCAACAGCTGTTGGAAGGCCTATTTTTAATATAGAAAGGATTTTGCGTTTCTCAAAACGGAATCCTTTCAAATTGATGTGAAGCTCCTTCTTTGGATTAAAGAGGCTGATGACTGCAATCAGAGCACATGGGACTTTTGCAAGGAGAGTCGCAAGAGCTGCACCGGCAACCCCCCATTTAAATACGATCAAAAACAGCGGATCCAGAATCAGATTCAGGCAGACACCTAACAGATTTAGAAGCATTGGTCGTAATGTATCGCCTTGCGCCTGATTTACGGATGTGAACAGATTGATCAGAAATAAAAATGGCATATCAAGGACAACGATCTGAAGATAGGTGATACCGAATTTTAAGATCTCACCATCAGCGCCGAGCCATCCGACGATACCCGGAGTAGCAAGAAAGCACAGTGATGCACAGCCCAGTGCAAAAAGCATGGAACACAGCAGAATGTGATTCGCCATATTGGTAGCCTGTTTTTTCTGACCGGCTCCGATATACTGGGAAATCAGGATCGCACCAGCGGTCGTGATACCAGAACCAAAATTAATAATCATATTCTGAACCGGTGATACCAGTGTAATAGCGGCCATCGGGTTGGTACCGATCTGGCCCAGCCAGTAGGTATCTGTTAAGTTATACATGGTCTGAATAAAGCTGTTAAGTACAATCGGAATGGCAAGTGCCAGAATTGCTTTGATCAGATTTCCTTCCAGAATCATATTTCTTTTTTCTGGATTCATTTTTTTGTTTGCTTTCATATTGTTAGGATTCTCCTTTATCTGAGAGGCTTTCATAAAAATAAAAGTTCATTTTCATATTGACAAAGTCTTTATATTGTCAGTATTATAATGTTAAAAAACAGTAAAATCTACTAATTATTCGCAAGATAAATGCTAAAGTACAGAAAAAGATAACTTATGAGGAAAAGGGGATATCGAAAAATGCTGGTAATCGAAACGGATAAATTCAGGGTTACAAAGGAAAAGAGAAATCAGAATTACAAGATGAAAGTCAGCCATTTTCATCCGTATCATGAACTGTATTATCTGAATTCCGGAACGTGTAATATGTTTGTGGACCACAACATTTATAAGCTGCATGAGGGCAGTCTGGTACTTGTACCGGCAGGAGAGATCCATAAGACGAATTATCCTGA
Source organism: uncultured bacterium (assembly GCA_905215405.1). Classification (GTDB taxonomy): domain Bacteria; phylum Bacillota; class Clostridia; order Lachnospirales; family Lachnospiraceae; genus CAJMQE01. The sequence goes on along the minus strand of CAJMQE010000103.1, from coordinate 8,488 downwards.
AAATGGGCGTCACGAGCGATATTGTATCAATTTTACGGACCGGGATCTCGACTGGATCAGTGAGGTCACAGGAAACGAGCTGATTCAGGAAAATCTGCAGACAACAGTGCTATCAATTCCTGACAGACGACGGGACTATGTTTCAGGTATATTGGAGAGGCTGATATATGAAAGTGAGGCAAAAGATCCGGTATCACATGGATTTACACGTCTGTTCTTTCAGGAGCTCTTTTTGTATCTGATCAGGTGTCAGATGTATCAGTACGGCGACGTTCGAGAAATTGATATGGATAATGGTGTGATTCAGGAAGTGGCGACCTATATTTATTCTAATTTTGATAAAAATCTGTATCTGAGTGATGTGGCAGAACAATTTCATATCAGCAGGTCTTATTTATCAAAAAAATTCAAGGCGACGACTGGTTTTGGATTTAAGGAATATCTTGTTAATGTCAGGATCAAAAAGGCCTGTAATCTTTTACTTGAAACTGATAAAAGTATTACAGAAATAGCCTTCTTATGTGGGTTTAATGATAGTAATTATTTTGGGGATGCATTTCGTCATTTAAAGGGCATATCTCCTAATAAATACAGAAAAAATAAAGAAACCATGTAGGAAACAAAAGATGTTACAGTTACAACGATTTTGACTGTAACATTTTTTTAGTTAAGATTTGAAATAGCACTTGAAATTTTAGCTAATAAGGAGTAATGTATACAAAGTACAGAAAGTGTGCTTAACATTTAGAGAGCAAAAAACTGTAAAGGATGGCGCAGCTATGAAAAGTATTAAGCTAAAGGCTCGTGCAAAAATCAACCTTGGGCTTGATGTATTAGGCAAGAGACCCGATGGTTATCATGAAGTCAGAATGGTAATGCAGACAGTGGGTCTGTATGACAGGATCATAATCAGAAAGACAAAGGAAAAAGGAATTAAGATCGTTACAAATCTTTCTTTTCTTCCTGTAAATGAGAACAATCTGGTATATAAAGCAGCCAGTCTTCTTATGGAAGAGTTTCATATAGAAGAAGGTGTATATATCGATTTGAATAAATTTATACCAGTTGCAGCTGGTATGGCAGGAGGCAGTAGTGATGCGGCCTCTGTTTTGTATGGAATTAACAGATTATTTGATCTAAAGCTTTCCAGTCAGCAATTGATGGAACGTGGAGTCAAAATAGGCGCGGATGTTCCTTACTGTATTATGCGTGGAACAGCGCTTGCAGAAGGAATTGGCGAGAAGTTGAGCCGTCTGGCACCAGTACCGGATATGTACCTTGTAATAGCAAAACCACCGATCAGCGTATCAACAAAACAGGTCTATGAAAGCCTGGATATGAACAAAGAGATCGAGCATCCGGATATTGATGGGATCATTGATGCCATCAATCAGAAAGATGTAAATGCAATCGCAGCAAAAATGGGAAATGTTCTGGAAAGTGTTACAATCCCTCTTTACCCGGTCATTGATAAGATCAAGCAGGATATGATTCGACTGGGTGCGGTCAATGCCATGATGAGCGGTAGTGGACCTACAGTTTTTGGGATTTTCTGTAACAAGGAAAAAGCAATGGAATGTGTGGAATATTTAAAGGGTGCACAGGATGCAAAACAGGTTTATATTACAGATATCTTTAATTAGAGGTTTGTAATACATAGCGCGGCATATTGGATGCCGCAGATAGAAGAATAGAAGTAATTTGATAATTGCTGTGTATACATGTGTTATATATGCAACAATAGACAAAAGAAGATTTGGTACATGTAGGAGGAAATTTTATGAATGGCGAATTGACAATGGCAATTAACGATTATTTACCACTTAGAGACGTAGTATTTAATACACTGAGACAGGCAATTTTACGTGGAGAACTTGAACCAGGCGAAAGACTGATGGAGATCCAGCTTGCACAGAAACTTGGAGTCAGCAGAACTCCAATCAGAGAAGCAATCAGAAAACTGGAACTGGAAGGTCTGGTTATTATGATTCCTAGAAAAGGTGCAGAAGTTGCACATATCACTGAAAAAGATATGAGAGATGTTCTTGAAGTACGTTGTACACTCGAAGAACTTGCAGTTACACTTGCATGTAAAAATGTAACACAGGATAAGATCAATGAATTAAAAGCATCTAACAAGTTATTTGAAGCTTCCATCGTATCAAAAGATGTTGTAAATATTGTAGATGCAGATGTTCATTTCCACGATATTATTTATGCAATGACTGATAATCAGAGACTGATCCAGATCATTAATAATCTGAGAGAGCAGATGTACAGATACAGACTGGAATATGTAAAAGATGCAAGAACACATTCGATCCTGATCAGCGAACATAATGATATTATTCAGCAACTGACAGAAAAGAATGTAGATAAAGCAAAAGTTGTAGTAAGACAGCATATACATAATCAGGAAAAAGGTATCGTTCGTATCATGAACAGCAAATAATTATTAATGAACAGCAAATAATGATTGCTGTGCATAGAATGGAATATACTGGTAATAATCTTTGTAGAGAATTAATTCATCTAATTAACAGGCATTTGGGGGAATTTATCTATGAAGATTATGAAACGTCTTATGTTTATCATTGCTGCGGGCCTGATCGTGGTCATTGCAGTTTCTACATATAGAAAAAAAGATATGATGCAGATACAACAGGGAATTGCACAGGAACTGATTCGGTTCCATGTCAGAGCAAATTCTGATTCAGATGAGGATCAAGCACTGAAACTGAAGGTAAAGGATCAGGTGGTTGCGTATCTTGATCCGATGCTGTCAGAGTCAGAGAGCCTAGATGAGAGCAGACAGATCCTGAATGATCATATCGATGATATCAAAGAGGTGGCACTGGAAACGCTTGCAGATAACGGCAGTGATTACGGTGTAAATGTATATTTTGAAAACAGCTATTTTCCTATGAAGACCTACGGTGATATTACACTTCCACCTGGAGATTATGAAGCGTTTCGAGTGGATATTGGAAGTCACGAAGGCAAAAACTGGTGGTGTGTGCTGTATCCGCCGCTTTGTTTTGTGGATGCGACACATGGAACACTTCCGGATGATTCCAAAGAGAAATTGAAAAATGTGCTGACTGAGGATGAGTACAGTGCAGTTTCAAAAACAGATGTGCAGATACGGTTTAAATATCTGACATTTTTAAATAAATTATTTGAGTAGGAGGACACTATGAAAGATAATGCACCGATCGGAGTATTTGATTCGGGTGTTGGTGGTCTGACAGTGGCCAGGGAAATCATGAGGCAGATTCCAAATGAGCGTATCGTTTATTTTGGAGATACCGCAAGAGTTCCTTACGGAAGTAAATCAAAAGATACGATTATAAAATATGCAAGACAGATTATTAATTTTTTACAGAGCGAGGGCGTGAAGGCAATTGTTATCGCATGTAATACAGCAAGCGCATTTGCACTGGAAACAGTTCAGAAAGAATATGATATGCCAATTATCGGTGTAGTTGGACCTGGATCAAGAGTAGCGGCATCTGTGACAGAAAACAACAGAATTGGTGTGATTGGAACAGAGGGAACCGTCAATAGCGGAACCTATGCCGCATTTATCAAGGAAATCAATCCTAAGGCAGAAGTAATTTCAAAAGCCTGTCCGTTATTTTGTCCACTGGTGGAAGAGGGCATGCTGCATGATACGATCACGACACAGATCGCAGAACGTTATCTGAGTTCTTTCCGTCAGGAAAAGATCGATACTCTGGTCATGGGATGCACCCATTATCCACTGATTCGTTCAACAATCAGACAGGTCATGGGAGAAGAGGTCAACCTGATCAATCCGGCATATGAAACAGCAATTGAGTTAAAGGCAGTTCTGGAAGAAAATAAACTTGCAAATGTCTGTGAAGTGGATAGCCCGACACAGATGTATCGCTTCTATGTAAGTGATGCAGCGGAAAAGTTCAAGAATTTTGCAAATTCAATTCTGCCATTTGATATTGAAACAACGAAACAGATCACAATCGAAAATTATTAAACATAGAAATAGCTCAGCGGTGCTTTAGAGCTTTCCTTTATCGGAAATTTAGCATTGCTGGGCTGTAAATTTACAGAAGGAAAAGGAAAACGATTATGACAGAGAAGGTATTGGTTAGTATTAATGGACTTCAGTTCGCGGATAATGATTCTGATGCAATCGAAGTGATTCATGTTGGCAAATATCAAGAAATCAACGAAAAATCTTATGTGAAATATGATGAGATGGTTGAAGGTGATAAAGAAATCACAAATAATCTGATCAAATTTGGTGACGGAAATGTTGAAGTGACCAGAAAAGGCTCATTTGCATCACATTTGTCGTTTGTGGAAAATGAGAAGACGATGACCTGTTATGAAACACCATATGGCGGGATTTATCTTGGGATTTTTACAAGAAGTATCGAGATTATAAGAGAGCAGAAGGAACAGGAAGAAATCAAGGTCCTGATCGATTATGCATTGGAAGTGAACTACCAGCATGTGTCTGATTGTAAGGTTACAATAGAAATCAAACAGACAGCGGGCTGATGAAAATAAAATTATAGGGTATAAAAAAAGATCTGGCATCGAGTCAGATCTTTTTACATATGCCTAGATATGAAATTGAAATAGGTTCTGTCATAAACTGAAGATTCTATCAGAAAATTCTGATCGGGCAGAATGTCTGTCCATTCAGTATTCTTATGTAGCAGAATCTTTCGAATCAAACAGACAAATGATTGTATTTATAAAATTATAATTTATTATAACTGTCTAGTAATTTGGTTTTGACATCAAAGAGTGGTTTGGACAGATCTACATGGACTTCGTGTGGATTTACCAGTCGTTTGGATTCATCCCACAGAGTTGCAAGTTCTTTTTTGCAGTAAGCCTGGATGTTCATAACGCTTGGAGACTGGTAGATACATTTGCCACCTTTAAAAACAGGAACCATAATTTCACGTAATGAATATTCTCCTGGCTGAAGCAGTGTCTTTTTCCATGTTTCGATTGGATCGAAAAGCAGAAGTGGTTCTTCTTCAGAGTAAGTTTCATTTGTAAATGCAATCAGATCCGCTTTGATCATACCATCTGTATCATAAACACGGTACACAGTCTTATTACCTGGATTTGTGATTTTTTCTGTGTTCTCGGACAGTTTGATCTTTGGAATGAAAGTACCAGTTTTCTCATCCATGACTGCAGCAAGCTTGTATACACCACCGAATGCTGGACAGTCTTTGGATGTGATCAGATTGGTGCCTACGCCCCAGCTTGTGATCTTAGCACCCTGCGTTTTTAAACTGTCAATCAGGTATTCATCGAGATCGCTGGAGGCAGAGATGATCGCATCATCAAATCCTGCTTCATCCAGCATCTGACGGGCTTTTTTAGAAAGGTAAGCAAGATCACCGCTGTCCAGACGAATGCCATAATTATGAAGAGGAATTCCAGCTGCACGCATTTCATGAAATACTTTAATTGCATTTGGTACGCCGGAACGAAGGGTATCATAGGTATCCACCAGTAACAGGCAGGCCTGTGGATAGAGTTCTGAATATTTCTTAAATGCAGTGTATTCATCAGGAAAACTCATGATCCAGCTGTGGGCATGGGTTCCTTTGACAGGAACATCGAACATCTGACCTGTAAGCACATTGCTTGTACCGATACATCCGCCAATTACAGCAGCTCTGGCACCGTAGATACCGGCATCCGGGCCCTGTGCACGGCGAAGTCCGAATTCCATAATGCCATCCCCTTTTGCAGCATAGCAGACACGTGCTGATTTTGTTGCAATCAGGCTCTGGTGGTTGATAATATTCAAAATTGCAGTTTCAACAAGCTGCGCTTCCATAATCGGAGCGATGACTTTTACAATTGGTTCTCTTGGAAATATGGCAGTTCCTTCAGGGATTGCATAAATATCGCCTGAGAACTTGAAATTTGCAAGATAGTCAAGGAAATCTTCCTCGAACAGTTTCGTAGAACGTAAGTAGCAGATGTCTTCTTCATCAAAATGAAGGTTGTTGATATAATCAATGACCTGATCAAGCCCACAGGAAATGGAGTAGGCTCCATCACATGGATTTTTTCTGTGAAATGCATCGAAAATAACCGTTTCATTATTATTTGTTTTAAAATAGCCTTGCATCATTGTTAACTCATAAAGATCCGTTAACAGCGTTAGATTTCTGTTCATGATAATCTCCTTTTAGGTTATAAAAATGTAATGACAAATAGTTTTGTAAAAATACTTTAGTGTGTAAATTTAATCCACATTATATCACTTTTCCTATAGGTTTACCATTGCTAATATCATAAAATAGCCATATCGTGAAAATCTTGTCACATATCTGATATAAATAAAATACTGTATCTATTATACTATTTTATGATGCTTTAGTACTATGAAAAAAGGCACTCATCTCGATGATAATAAGCAGAACATGAATCTGGCAGATCCTAACTGCTGGAAGAAGAGGAGAAAAAAATGGGAAAGAACATGAAACTTAAGACCAGATTAGGTGTAATGGCGGTTATACTCGTAATTCTGGTTGCAGGCATATTGACAGGAATCAATTATCATGATTCCATCACAAATTTTAAAGATATTTATGTACAATCTGCAAAAAGTGACTATACGCTGATCAGCAGCCTGGTCGGTAGTGAGTATCCGGGACAGTGGACAGTTCAGTCTAGCGTGCTGACAAAGGGTAAAGCATCTATCGCAGACTTACAGAGTTACATTGAAAATATTTATAAAGATACAAATACACATGTAAGTATTTGTTACGGGGACGTCCGTGTTGCTACAACGACAGTCGACAAGACCGGTGCTTCATTAAAAGGTCAGAGCGTAAAATCAGAGATAGCAGACAAAGTTCTTGCGGGAGAAACAATAGAAAAAGTAGAAGATGTAGGCGGTATCAGCTGTGCGGTTTCCTACAATCCAATCAAAGATTCAACGGGTAAGATCGTTGGTATTTTCTTCACTGGTAAAGATATTTCAGATATTAACACCAGACTTTCAAAGCAGCTGATCACCAGTGTGATCTGGGTCATTGCACTTTCTGTACTGGCACTGGCATGCATTCATTTTGTTCTGAAGATCGTATTTAAACCTTTACAGTATGTAGAAAAACAGATGAATATGTTATCAGAAAAGGATTTCACAAAGGAAGAACATATCGATTCAATTCAGACGACTGACGAAGTCGGAACAATTGCGATGGCAAGTCGTAATATGGTTGATATGATCCGTGAGATGATTCTACAGATCGTACAGAGCTCGGAAAGCATTGATGGAATTGCAAATGATACACAGGATCATATGAAAGCACTGACTGAAAATGTGGAAGAGTCTGTAGCGGCTACGGAGGAAATCTCCGCAGGTATGGAAGAGACCAGTGCAAGCACAGAGCAGGTCAATGCCAGTGTAGAAAGCGTAAAAGAAATGCTGCAGAAGTTCGTGGATCATGCAGAAGATGGAAATCAGAGAGCATCTGATATCAAGGACAGAGCAGTTTCTCTTCGTAGCAAGGCAGTAGAAAAGCAGACAGCAGCCAATGAAATGGTAGAGAGCAATAAGGAAAAAGTAAAAGCTGCACTTGAAACATCCAAAAATATCATGGAGATTGAAAAGCTTGCTGATACAATTTCCGGTATTGCAGACCAGACCAAACTGCTGGCGCTGAATGCGACGATTGAAGCATCAAGAGCAGGGGAAGCCGGTCGTGGATTTAATGTAGTTGCACAGGAAATTCAGAAGTTATCGTTAGAATCAGCAACAGCAGTTTCAAGAATTCAGGAAATTGTTTCTACAGCAGTTGGTTCTGTTCAGGAACTGACTAAGATCATCGAAGATATTATGCAGTATCTGAATGGTGATGTTCACGATGCATTTGAAAGTCTTGTAAATACAGGAAATGTATATGAACAAGATTCTGAATATATTGATGACTTTACAGGTAATATCAGTAAGAGAAGTCAGGAACTTCTTGATGATATGAATAATATCGCGGAAGCTATGGGAGCCATCGCAATTACAGTCGATGAGAGCGCACGTGGTAATAATAATGTAGCAGAGAGTTCAACAAATATTGCAGCAAAGACGGAGGCTGTTCTTTCACTGAGTGAAAAGATGAAGGAAAACGCCGACAAGCTGTCAGATTATGTAGAAGCTTTCCATTACTAGTATTTAAGTTTTACGATCGGGTTATTACATGAAATATATCAGTGTGCGATTTTTTATATTCAGACTTTGTATAACAGGATAAGCAGCAATGGGAGATAGCTTTAAGGTTAGTGATAGGTTCCAAATATAAAAAGCACCAATAAAGAAAATGCCGCAAATACCAAAACACTGATATAGCCGGTATTCGTAAATAATAAATAGATAAGAAAAGGTCTTTCGTGTCATATGAAAGACCTTTTTTATTATGGGCTTTAGCCTGTTGAGTTCATCTCCATTTCTCCCAACGGAGAAATG
>CAJMQE010000102.1 GCA_905215405.1 uncultured bacterium | reverse complement strand
CATACAGTCCTTGGAGAGGGACTATAAACACTACTACTTTATAATACGAGGAGCAGTGCTTTTTGAGAGGGGGATAAAATCATGAAAAAGTGTAGCCGCGGTACCATTCATTCTTTACCTATCTGATAATTAATTTCACAAAATGCAAGTTAATATATCATTTGCACAAAAGAAAAAATGAATCTGTTATAGTGCATATATGTTGTGTCTTAAAAAGAAATTGCATGTTTTAAATATTTCACTTAAAGGCATGGGTTTATATGTAATAGGAGAGGAGAATAAGGAAGAATGAAGAAGATGAAAAAATCAGTAGTTGCGATTACAATGGGAGTCAGTCTGGCAGCAGTTCCATTATTTTTACCAATCGATCAGCAGACAGGTGGGATGATCAATGCTTATGCGGCGGAAACATGGTCATGTGATAAGACAGATTTACAATCATATGAGAGTGTATTTGATCCAACGTATTACGCAGATAACAACCCTGATGTTGTTGCTGCATTTGGTAGTGAACCTGAGCTGCTATTGTTACATTTCATTCAGTTTGGTATGAGTGAAGGCAGACAGGGGTGTGATTCCTTCGATGTCTTTTATTATAAAACTTCAAATCCTGATCTGCAGAAGCTGTTTGAAAATGATTTAAAATCCTATTACCTTCATTATATGTTCTTTGGAAAAGATGAGGGGAGAAAGGCAAAGGCTGTTCTTGATGATAGAATTGCATCTTATCAGGCTGTTTATGATGAACAGTATTATCTTGCCCATAATCAGGATGTGGCAGAGGCATATGGAAATGACAGAAATATGGTATTTCTACATTTCCTGAATTTTGGTATGCAAGAAGGAAGACAAGCTTGCGAGAACTTTAATTTAATGACATACATGCAAAATAATCTGGATGTTGTAAAGGCCTATGGAACGGATTTTCCTCTATATTACCAACATTATATAAATTTTGGCTGTAACGAAGGAAGAAATGCAGAGAAGGTTCTAAATGATTTTTCACAGGTTTTTGACTCTGAATTTTATGCGACGCAAAATGCTGATGTGCAGGAAACATACGGCAACAACAGGCTGTTACTATTGCAGCATTTTCTCAATTATGGAATGAATGAGGGAAGACAAGGCGCACCAGAGTTTAATGTTTCAATCTATAAAAATAACTATTCTGATTTACAGAATGCATATGCGGATGACTTACCATTATATTATTTACATTATCTGAATTTTGGTATGGCAGAAGGTAGAAATGCAGTTACGGCAATCGGAAATACGGACATTGACAATAAAAAAGATGAAGAGGAAGTCAATTTAGCGGATTTTAAGTATACGACGGATAGCGGATGGGCACCAGATGCTGCTGTGACAGATAATTCTATATATATTCTTGGGTATAACGGTACGGAATCTAATCCAACCATTCCATCACAGATAGAGGGTAGGGATGTGACTTATGTTGAGATAAGTAATTCGAATGTTAAGAAATTAAAACTCCCAGATACGGTTAAACAGTCTTGGTTGGAACTAGCAAATGTAGAAATTATTGATTTGGGAGATGGAATGGATACACTTTGGAGAGATACTATACGTAGTGCACCTAAATTAAAAGAACTCAATATTGGAGGGCATATTACAAACATAGAATCGGAATGGGCAGGTACAGATGATACTTATCTTCCATATTTTCAAAAAGTTATACTTACTATAAATTCGAATCCTGAGGATATAAAAATAAATGGTGAAGAAAAACTAATTGATAATGCAGATGGAGATATATATGGAATAATGAATAGGTTGGCAGGATTAAGTAGTGAAAAATACTTTGATAAGATTTATTTTAAAACATGCTCATATGGGAATTAAATTAGTATAGTAAAAGAGTATTCGCAAAGAATACTCTTTTATTTTGTGGAGGAATTAGGTGAATACAAATAAGAAATTTAATAAAATTATAGTCAAATTTATAGAGATTTTAATAGGAGTTTTTATTATTTTTTCAGTTTCTAATAATGTTTTAAAGGCAAGTTCGAATGCAGATTGGAATGGTATGAAGGAAATTGATATATCTGATGATGGTAACTTCTACAATTTTAATGAAAATATTACTTATAATAATACAACTGTAAATATTACACAGTATCCTATTGGAAATTCATATTATGATGCTGTTCAAATGGAAGACAATACTCGTTTGCAATATATGTGTAGGTTTAAAGTGCATGAGGGACAAAATATTAGCATTGTTGGTGTGACAAATGATTCTTGTCTTATAGGCGGGCAAAATGTAAACAATGGAAAGGTCTTATATTGGTCAATAGAAGAGTACGATATAAATGGAAATTTACTTTATGATGGTGATTGGAGACAGACTAATAGAAGCTGGAGTGTTGGAACAGAAAGGAATAGTGATATATATGGAGTTGATGGCTATGCTAAAGGAATAAATAAGACTAAAAGAAAAAATATGGTAGCTTATATCACTGTTATTTTTAGATGGAATGATGGAAATTTATCATATAAGGGTGGATTAAATCCAATTGAACAGAATGATTTTTTAGAGCAATTTAGTAATATATATATATGTTATGGTGATTTTTTGTATAATTATTATTCTAATAATGAGGATTTACCATATTTATTTGGGAGTAGATTAGGATTAACAGATATGTCTAGTAATAATAAGAAAGCATCTTTCCCCCTTCCCACCCTTTCCAACTATCGTTTCGTCGGTTGGAAAGTGGTCAGCTCCACAAATAAGAGAAATATGCAGCTAAATCAGACGTATTGCAATGATCAGGTCTTGAAAAATGGGAAATTTTATTCCTCGTTTTTTGGAGATATGAATCTGCAGGCACAATGGGAAGAGACAAGTCCGCCACAAATTCAGGCAGCCGGGACAGATTGGATCAATACGGACTACCATTTGCAGTTGCATGTACAGGATGGTGAGAGTGGTATACAAAAGATAGAATTAAAAAATGTGAGTGCAGATGCTTCGGATTTGAAGGAAGAGCAAGAGAGAAGTTTGGCTGTGGACGCTGGAATAAATGCGGGATCAGATACAGCAACGGATATGAGTAATGACAACTATATGACTGTAAGTGAAGATGGAGAAGGATTTACTTATGCAATTCCAAATTATAATCGTGAAAATACATATATTTATGATGAGGTGGATTATTCGCTGGTATTTGATCCTCAATTTTATGCAGCGAAGTATGAGGATCTGAAAGAATTTACAACAAAACAGTTGTTAGCACACTTTGTAAATTTTGGCATGAAAGAAGGTCGACAGGCAAGCGTGAATTTTAATTTGCAGACATACAGAGAAAATAATGCGGATGTAGCAGAATCTTACGCAGAGGATTTTGAAATGTATTATATCCATTATATGAATTTTGGGGCGGCAGAGGGAAGAAAAGCATGTGACATCAAGAATATGTCGGAGATGGTACAGATGAGTTTAAAGCTTGGAATTGCAACGACAGAATATAACGGAATTAATTATGAAATGTTATATGATCCCGTTTATTATGCAATACATAATCCTGATGTGGTAGCGGAATTTGGTTTTTCTCCAGACTTGTTGATAGCGCATTTTGTGACTTACGGAATGGAGGAAGGTAGACAAGCCAGCGCAAATTTTGCACCAATGGCATATCGGGAAAAATATGAAGATTTAAGAGATGTATTTGGAACGGATATTCGCAGGTATTATGAGCATTATCAAAATTATGGTGCTGCGGAGGGAAGAAGTGCAAGTGATTCTAGCAACCTATCCTATGTTTTGACACAGGAAGGTGTTCATAGCTATGTGGTACAGGCAACAGATAATCATGGAAACAGAGCAGATACACAAATTGAGGTGAAAATTGATAAGTCAGCTCCGCAGATCAGCTGTCCGGTACAGGTGCTTTTAAATAATAATGGAATTGCTGAATTTCAGGCACAGGCCAAAGATCAGTATAGTGGAATGAAATCACTGCAGTTATTAGATGAACAGCAATCGGTTCTGACACAGGGGAGTGGAGAACTGGCATATACATTTTCAAAAGAGGGAAACTACTTTATAGTAGCAACAGATCTGGCCGGTAATCCTGCAAGACAGGAAATTAAAGTAATTACGAGTAAAGCTCCACAGAAAACGATAGAAGTGAACTTTGTGGATGCACAGGGAAAACGCGAGTATCAGGTATCGGCAGATAATGCATTGTTAGATGCGCCTGCAATCCGGATGGATACGGGGTGGAAGAATGTTTCAAATGTAGAAGCAGTGAGATGGACTACAGATCCAAACGACTTTGGATTACAAAGTGAACAACCGGAAAACTACTTACCGTCAGAAGGAAAAGAGAATTTAAAAATTGATGATGCGATAACCTATTATGCTATTTACAGAGCAACTGCAACCCTCATCTATGATACGAATGGAGGCACGAAGACAACCAATACAGAGCCTGTAGAAGGTCTTGTATATAAAAATATATCTGCTCCACTTACATTACAAAGTCAGTCAGTTGTTTTGGCAGACTGCAGCCGCGAAGAGATAGAGGAAGGTGGATATCGGACACAGTATATATTTACAGGATGGAAACAAGAGGAAGAGTCAGGTATTCATGAAGTTGTTAAAAAGTATGACCAGTCAGAACAATTAGGTCGGGCAGGTCAGTCAAATCAGCCAAGTCAGTCAGACCAGTTCTATGAAGCAGAGGAAGGATCAGCAGATGGTACAACAGGTTCCAATAAAATTGATTACCAGAAGGGGGAAGCGTATGATTTATCAGAAAATGTGACATTGGTGGCAGTCTGGAAGGAAAAGAAGGAGCCAATTCAATATACGATTGCATATGAGAAAAACTGTGAAGGGCTTGTGGAGCAGATGCCGAAAAGTGTCAGCGTAAAGTATGACCAAGAGATTGCACTCAGTGACTTCGTACCGGTTCGACCGGGTTTTACATTTATGGGTTGGAATCTGAGCGCAGATGGGATGGATTCCAGTTTTCAACCAGGTCAGAAAGTGAAAAATATGACAGATGTAAGTGATGACAGGATTATTCTTTATGCACAATGGCAACAGAAGAAGTTCAAACTGATTCAGTCGGGATCAACTGTGTATCATACCAATATTGTGGTGAGAACAGAAGGAGATGAAAACTGGTTCTCAAAAGTAGGCAGACTATCTCAGACAGAACAGAAAAATATTACAGAAGATCAGTATATTCAGATCTGGCATTGTGATCGGGATGGCCAGATATGGAGAGAAAAGTAGGATATGATAATAGCCTAAAAACATAGAGACGGTGTAAAGATATCGATATTATGATTCACTGACAACATGGCAAAATGGAAAAATAAGTTAGACAAAAATGAAAATTGTCAGATTGTATCTTGTAATATAGAAAAAGAATGTTATAATGTTTGTATTGGTCAGCTGCAGAGCAGTAATTGCATTTGCAGCTGATACAAAAAATAAAAATAAGAGCAGAGTAGAATTTTGTGCGTTAAGTGCCAGGTGAACAGGGAGTTGTCACCCGGACGAAAAGATTTCTTGCGGTACAGAGTTCGCATCCCGCTGCTACATAATACAGGAATCAATATACCTCTTATGTAGAGCTCGGACTGCAAAGGAGGTATTTTTTTATGAAAAAGTTTCTTACAAACTTTCAGGATTCATTGAATGAATTCAAAAACATCAAAAATGTAGTGCTATGTGCACTATTTGCAGCAATCGCTGTCGTACTCGGATATTTCACGATTCAGATCGGTGAGTACATCAAAATCGGTTTCTCAGGTATGCCAAATCAAATCATTGCATATATGTTTGGCCCAGTCGTAGGTGGAATATTTGGTGGTGCTCTTGATATTCTCAAGTTCTTCATTAAGCCAACAGGCGCATTTTTCCCAGGATTTACACTTGATGCAATTCTTGCAGGCATGATTTATGGATGTTTCTTCTATAAAAAGAAGATCTCCATCTGGAGAGTGCTGTTAGCGGAACTGACGGTTGTAGTTGTAATCAACATGGGGCTCGCAACTTACTGGTTATCTGTAATGTATGGAAAAGGATTCTTTGTGATGCTGCCAGCAAGAGCATTGAAAAATATCATTATGTGGCCAATAAACAGTATTTTACTTTTTACAGTTATGAAAGCGATGAATTATGCAATTCAGCCATTTCTTAGTCATTCTGTAAATAAAGAAATGGCTAAATAAGGTTTTTGGAACGTATAGCAGATTAGGATTTGTATTCTAGTTTACAGCATAACAATATAATATTGAATAAATCGGACATGAAAATTGTGCGATTTTCGAAACACAGATTCCATTGAAAACTGTCTCTACCTAAAATTACAAAATTAATTTAAGAAAAGTCTTTTTATTATTTAGAACAATCAGGCACATTACTTTACATAATTAGATTGTTTGTAAAAATGTGAAAACATGATTGTAATTCAAAATTGAATGTGCTAGCATTACCCCATTCAAAAAAAGAAAAGGCTTTGAAAGAGACTCTTTTCTATGGAACCTGACAGGAAAATGATGTCACCGACTGAGAGCATCAGACAGGGAATTAGAAGAGGCAACACTCTGGAGCTGAATAGTTGAAGCTGATTACGATATAAGGCAATCAGTCTAGGTTATTCCGTTACACGCGTTAAGTGTTTCGAGAGGAATGACAGGTCACATAAACGGGTAGTCAAAATATATCGGTTTATCGTAAGCTGCATTCAATGCGGGTGGTACCGCGGATGAAGTAGATTATCCGTCCCGACATATATCATTTGATTTTATCAACTGATATATGTCGGGATTTTTTTTTTTTTTTCTGAAATCATTCAGACAGATAGAAGAGCCGTATGAAATACGGATCATTCATTTCGACATGTATCAAAGGGATAGGGTCAGAATCAGTAAATGGAGGAAACAGATATGGAATTTGTAAGTGGAGTCAAGAAAAAAGATACAGTATCCGTGCAGGATATCTTAGAACAGGGCCTGATAGATACGCAGATCAAGGCAAATGGCGCAATTCATAATATCAGAGATATGGGAGAAGTAACATTTATAATTCTCAGACAGGGCGACGGCATTATCCAGTGCGTTTATGAAGAGGGCGTATCAAATTTTGATAGGAAAGATCTGCAGGAAGGTATGACACTTGAGGTGCAGGGTATGTGCAAGAAGGAAGACAGAGCACCAAATGGTTTTGAAGTCAGACTCAAAGAGGTAAAGATCCTTTCCAGACCTGAAATCGCACAGATGCCAGTACCAATTAATAAATGGAAACTGAACACATCACTTGAAACTATTTTAAATCTGCGTCCTGTAACCCTTCGTAACCTGCGGGAAAGAAGTAAGTTCAGAATTCAGGAAGGCGTTGTCCGTGGATTCAGGGATTATCTTCACACACAGGGATTCGTTGAAGTGCATACACCAAAACTTGGAGCGAGATCAGCAGAAGGTGGTGCAAATCTTTTTAAACTTGAATATTTCGGGAAACATGCAATTCTCCAGCAGAGTCCTCAGTTCTACAAACAGACAATGGTCGGTGTGTATGACAGAGTATTTGAAGTTGGACCAGTATTTAGAGCAGAAAAGCATAATACAACAAGACATTTGAACGAATATACATCATTGGATTTTGAGATGGGATATATCGAAAGTTTTGAAGAAATCATGGAAATGGAAACAGGAGTCCTGCAGTATATCATGGAACTGCTGAAAAAAGATTATGCAAAAGAGTTGAAGACTCTGAAAGTGGATCTTCCGAAAGTAGATAAGATTCCGCAGGTGCGTTTCGATGAGGCGAAAGAACTGGTCGCTCAAAAATATGGCCGTAAAATTAAGAATCCATTCGATCTGGAACCAGAAGAGGAACATTTAATCGGTCAGTATTTTAAAGAAGAGTATGACAGTGATTTTGTATTTATTACTTATTATCCATCTAAGAAGAGACCATTCTATGCAATGGATGATCCAAATGACTCTAGATTTACGCTTAGTTTTGACCTTATTTTCAGAGGGATTGAGATTACAACAGGTGGCCAGAGAATTCATGATTATCAGGAACTTTTGAAAAAGATCGCAGCAAAACGTATGACAACAGAGGGAATGGATCACTATCTGATGAACTTTAAATATGGTATGCCGCCACATGGAGGACTTGGTATCGGTCTTGAACGACTGACAATGAAGCTCCTTGGTGAGGAAAATGTTCGTGAGACAACACTCTTCCCTCGTGATCTGAACCGATTAGAGCCATAAAAATAGCGGTCCAAATCAAGTAAGGTAATAAGGTGAAATGCAGATAGAAGCGTGAAATGCAGATAGAAGCGTGAAAGTAGATAGAAGTGTGAATTGCAGATACAAGTGTGAAATGCAGATAGAAGCGAGGAAAGCAAATAGAAGTGTGAAAACAGGTAGAAGCGTGGAAAGCAGATATTAGCGTGAAAAGCAGATAGTTGTGTAAAACGCAGTTGCACAGTGAAATGTGGTCACAGAGTGGCAAGAAACAAAAATGGTGTGACAGGATCTGCACACCGAATGAATAGAAAAGAACGACATATAGGAGGAATGAATAGATATGGCAAATGTAATTGATGATGAAACAATTGATTATGTTGGTATTCTTGCAAAGCTGGAACTTTCTCCAGAAGAGAAGGAACAGGCAAAGAAGGATATGGCAAATATGCTTGATTATATTGATATGTTAAATGAACTGGATACGACAGGGGTAGAGCCAATGTCACATGTATTTCCAGTCAGCAATGTTTTTCGTGAAGATGTAGTGACAAATGAAAATGACCGTGAGCATATCATAGCAAATGCACCAAAGGCAAAGGACGGACAGTTTATGGTTCCTAAGACTTTTGCGTAAGGCAGCTGAAAATATCTCTAAATGAAATAGATCGTAAACAGGAGGAAAATACTGTGAATTTAATGAGTTTGACCGCCGTAGCATTAGGCGAAAAAATAAAAGCAAAAGAAGTTACAGCAGTAGAAGCTGCACAGGCCTGTATCGCACAGATCAAAGAACAGGACAAGGAGCTTGGCTGTTATGTAACGGTAGTAGATGAAGAAAGAATTTTAAAAAGAGCGAAAGAGGTACAACAGCTGATTGATGATGGAAAATTAACAGGACCACTTGCAGGTGTGCCGGTAGCGATTAAAGACAATATGTGTACCAAAGATCTGTTAACGACTTGCTCTTCAAAAATACTTGGAAATTTCAACCCAACTTATACAGCAGAAGCAGTACTGAATCTGGAAAAAGCGGGTGCTGTAATTGTTGGTAAGACCAATATGGATGAATTTGCAATGGGAAGTACAACGGAGACATCTGCATTTGGACCAACAAAAAATCCATGGAATATGGCACATGTACCAGGTGGATCTTCAGGTGGTTCGGCAGCAGCGGTAGCAGCACAGGAATGCAGTTATGCCCTGGGTTCAGATACCGGTGGGTCCATTCGTCAGCCAAGTTCATACTGTGGTGTGACGGGAATTAAGCCAACATATGGTACAGTCAGTCGGTATGGATTGATCGCTTATGGCTCATCCCTTGACCAGATCGGACCGATTGCAAAAGATGTAACGGATTGTGCAACGATTCTCGAAGTGATCGCTTCACATGATACAAAGGATACGACTTCTGTAAAGCGTGAGGATTATGATTTTACTTCTGCACTTGTGGATGATGTAAAAGGTTTGAAAATTGGTATTCCAAGAGACTATATCGCAGAGGGACTGGATCCGGAAGTCAAGGCTGCTATATTAAAGGCTGCAAAGGCTCTCGAAGCAAAAGGTGCAATTGTAGAGGAATTTGACTTGAGCCTTGTAAAGTATGCAATTCCTGCCTATTATGTCATTGCATCTGCGGAAGCAAGTTCAAATCTGTCCAGATTTGATGGTGTAAAATATGGATACAGAACACCGGACTATGAAGAATTGCATCAGATGTATAAAAAGACACGTTCTGAAGGATTTGGTACCGAAGTAAAGAGAAGAATCATGCTTGGTTCTTTCGTACTCAGCTCAGGATATTATGATGCTTATTATCTGAAAGCACTACGTACAAAAGCCCTGATTAAAAAAGCGTTCGATCAGGCATTTGAAAAATATGATGTCATACTGGGACCTGTCGCTCCAACGACTGCTCCTGAATTAGGTAAATCTCTGTCAGATCCGATTAAAATGTATCTGGGTGATATCTATACGATTTCAGTCAACCTTGCCGGACTTCCTGGTATTTCTGTACCATGTGGGACCGATTCCAAAGGACTGCCAATTGGCTTGCAGCTGATCGGCGACTGTTTTCAGGAGAAAAATATCATACGTGCGGCATACGCATTTGAACAGACAAAATCTTATGAAAGATGCAGCATAGCAACGCAAATGGATTAATGCGGCTTGGAATGGAGGATTAAGATGAAACAGTATGAAACAGTAATTGGACTGGAAGTCCATGTGGAATTAGCAACAAAAACGAAGATCTTCTGTGGTTGTACGACAGAATTCGGAGGAGCTCCCAATACACATACATGTCCTGTCTGCACAGGTATGCCGGGATCCCTTCCCGTCCTTAACAAACAGGTCGTAGAATATGCAATGGCAGTAGGCCTTGCAACAAATTGTGAGATTACTAGATATTCAAAATTTGATAGAAAGAATTACTTTTATCCGGATAATGCACAGAACTATCAGATATCTCAGTTATATGCACCAATTTGTCATGATGGCCATGTAGATATTGAAGTGAATGGCAATAAAAAGAGCATTGGAATACATGAGATTCATATGGAAGAAGATGCTGGAAAACTGATCCATGATGACTGGGAAGATTGTTCTTTAGTTGATTATAACCGTTCGGGTGTTCCTTTGATCGAAATTGTATCAGAACCTGACATGCGTTCTTCAGAAGAAGTAATTGCATATCTGGATAAACTCAGAATGACAATACAGTATCTTGGTGCATCTGACTGTAAATTACAGGAAGGTTCCATGAGAGCCGATGTCAATATATCTGTGCGTGAAGTGGGTGCAACGGAATTTGGTACAAGAACAGAGATGAAGAATCTGAACTCTTTTAAAGCAATTGCAAGGGCGATCGCTGGGGAAAGAGCGCGACAGATCGAGCTGATCGAAGACGGAAAAAGTGTTACACAGGAAACACGAAGATGGGATGATAATAAGGAATACTCATTTGCAATGAGATCCAAGGAAGATGCTCAGGATTACAGATATTTCCCAGAACCTGATCTGGTACCACTTGTGATTGATGATGCATGGATCAATAAGATCAAAGTGGCAGAGCCTGAATTTAAAGAAGCCAAAATGGCTAGATATCAGAAGGAATATGAACTTCCAGAGTACGACGCAGATATTATTACTTCTACAAAGAAACTGGCAGATATTTTTGAAGCCACTACAGAAATTTGCAAAAAGCCTAAGAAGGTATCGAACTGGCTGATGGTCGAGACAATGCGAATCCTAAAAGAAAAAGAGATGGATGCGGATGAAATTACATTTTCACCAGAGAATCTGGCGAAGTTAATTGAACTTGTGGAAGCCGGAACGATCAATAACAGCGTTGCAAAAGAAGTATTTGAAAAAATGTTCACGGATAACATGGATCCGGATCAATATGTTGAAGAAAAAGGTCTGAAGCAGGTAAATGATGAAGGTGCATTGCGTGCTACAGTAGAGAACATAATAGCAGCAAACCCACAGTCCGTAGAGGATTATCACAATGGAAAAGAAAAAGCGATAGGATTCCTTGTCGGACAGACGATGAAAGCCATGAAAGGAAAGGCAAATCCGGCAATGGTGAATCAGTTGTTAAAGGAATTGCTATAATATTTATCTATTGTAAAAGTTTTATATAAATGTTTGAGAATAGAAAACGTTCATAGTTATAAAAAAGCTTTATGACTATAAAGTTTTCTATTAATAGTTGCTTTTATAAATGAGGTAATTTCATAATTCATTTTCGCTCCTTGTGGATAACTTTCGAGAAAAAAG
>CAJMQE010000101.1 GCA_905215405.1 uncultured bacterium | reverse complement strand
ATATCGCAAACGATACTAACTTCTCTTTGAATCCTTAACTTAACACCATTGGCATATGTCTCTGGTGGTTTCTACATATTTGGTGCAATTATTGGTTTTGCTAATATTGGATCGTACAAAGATTTATCTATCTGGTCTGTACTCGCTTTAATCTTTGGTGCAGTATTCATTTTGGCACAATAATCTCATCGAAAAAGACTTCAAAATAAACTTACTTGGGCTGCATTTTTAATGCAGCCTATTTAATATATTGTGGACAAAACATGGCATATGAACTAAAAAAACACTTAACATTATTCTCTACTTTTCAGTGTAGTAAATAAAATTATATCCCATATTTTCTAGCAGTCATAAGCAATCCCGCAAGACTTCCATTTACACAAATATCATTTTTCATACACATCTCTATAGCATCTTTTAAAGGAATTAGTTTGAATTCAATATCTTCTGTAATATCTAATTTCTGTTCCGCCACCATTTTAATATTTTTAGCAAGATAAATATTGACTTGGTTCACATCCTTTGTCGGATAATCATAATTTGTACAAAGTAATTCCCATTCTTCAGCTTGATATCCTGTTTCTTCTAGCAGTTCTCTTTTGGCAACACTTAATGGATCTGTTTCATTTAATTCAAATGTTCCTCCCGGTAACTCTATTAAATCACGATCGATTGGATATCTGTATTCCTTTTTCAGAATAACATTTTGATTTTCGTCTATGGCAACAATCAGTGAAACATTATTCTTTTCAACAATAAAATAATCATCTAACACTATCCCATTTGAAAGTTCAACACAATCTTGTCTCACTTTTAAATATTTCGTCTTTAATAAATATTCACTGGATTTTTTATTCCATTTCATATTCTATTTTTCCCCCTTCAACACAACAGCCCTATTTACTTTGTATCTTCTAGCCTGCAGCATTTCAAGAGCACGTGCTAGCGAAGTTAGCTTATATGATATTGACACCTATGGTCAACACCATAGTCGATGATCCTATTCAAAGTAAACTTTAGGGTGTATTTTGTAATATATTATTATGCTTAATTAATAAGCTATTAATAAAATTTCAAAATATCTTCTACTGTCTTTCTCTTTGGTTTTACAGCTTCTGTTTCGCCATATCCCAAAGCGATGACTGACACAATGATCTCATTTTCTGGAATCTGTAACATCTCTCTGATTTTTTCACCATCACGAATCCCCATTACAAGTGTATCCAGTCCAAGTTCCTTAGCCTTTAATAGAAAATTCTCATTATGTAATCCCAGATCATAAAAGCCCCATCCATTTCCACATTCATTATCTGGTATACCATCACGATTGAATCCCGAGCGATTTGCCACAAATGTTGTTACTACCAATGCGGCATTTTCTGAATTTTTAGCATTAAATTCAGGCAGACATTCTCGTGAGAACTTAGCCCTTATTTCATCACTCATAATGCAATAGTATCTTGCCGTCTGAGAATTCTTCCACGAAGGTGCAAGTATTGCACTTTCAATGATCTGTTTTACCTGTTCCTCCGTCACGTGTTTATCCGCAGAATATTTTCGTATACTTCTTCTCTCTTCTAATACCTTAGCAAATTCCATTATAATGTTACCTCCTAAAGACACGACATGCTCTTATTAAATGTTCTTCCCAAATTTTCTTGTTCCTATCTACAATGAATACTTCTTATACCTATTTTCTTATATATTTTCTTTTACAATTTCTTATATTTTTTCCTTATACAATTTCTTATATTTTTATATTCATTCTTCTGAACACTTTACCTTATTACATTCACTTTGCATATAGATCCTGTCAGCTCTCTTATTTTTATTTCTGGGCACATTTCCAAATTATGCTCTCTCTCTTATTGACATGTAATCTACTGTTTTTATTATAAAAAAACATAAGTAGAAGAGCAATCTTATTTCCCACTATAATTAATAAGTAAAACTAATATGAAAAAAAGGCACCCACGCAGGCATACCTTTTCTTCCATCTATATGAACTATAAACTTCTACTTCATAATTATTACTTATTATCTACTTCATCTAAACGCATATACTCACACATATGCCGCGCGATCATTTAGTTCGTAGAGAAGAACTTCTGCGCCATACTGCCAATCATCGAACTTCATGACCTCTGATGCCTTTTCCAGCAGACAGACCCATTTGTCCAGCATGCATGCAGGAATCATGTCAAAATTCTGCAATCTTTCCATGATACTTTTCTTTGCACGCTGATTCGCCATTTTGCTGGTGTCATTACACACTTCAGGTCTTACAGGTGCCTCTTCCGTGCATGCTTCACTGACCACATTGATAAAATAAAATAGACTTACCGGACTTTGCAGACATCTCTTCAATGCATTCATTTTGTCCGTCTGCAGGCAGTCCTTACAATTGTTCTCACACATTTGTACCAACTCCTCTGCATATTTTTTACTTATTAAGTGTCCAGTCGTCTCCATTACCAAATCTGATAAAATTAACCTGATCCGATTTACTGATAACAATATCAAATAAAGCTTCTGAAATTGTATTCAATTCTCTGCCATCCAGATGTTCATACTGCATATCTCTCCATTCCTGTGGGACACTAAAGTAATTAACAGCACGGCCAATATCTGTATTGATCAAAGGAATCCCACCGATTTCATCGCTCAGAATCGTACGTTCCTGGTGCAGATGTCCGCAATGATAAAGCTGTACTTCTCCTGTCCACTCAGAAAAGTCTTTACTGAATTTATCAGTACTAAATGCTGTATGTGTCGTTGCTGCGTTCAATATTGATTCCAGCGTATCTCTGTTACTATCTGTACCATATCCCTGTGGGTAATCAAATGCATCATGTGACAGGAATACATACTGGCAATCCTGTCTGCTCATAGCGGAATTCAGCAGCCAGTCAATCTGTGCATCCTTATATCCATAAAAATACATACCGATTTCATTTCTCTTTCCATCTACTACTGTATCATCACTATCACTCATATTCAGACAGACTACACGAATATCTTTGCCTGGCACATCGTAATAATAATATCCGTTGTTATAATCTGTTGCATACTGGGAAAAATGTGACATTGTAGCATCATACCACTCTTGGTTGTTAATAATATATGCTGGATCATAAAGCCAGTCCGGCTGAGCCTGTGCAGAGAAACTGTTGTCATCATGATTTCCCTTTAAAATCAGAACTGGTTTATTACAATTTTCAAGAATTTCGGATACTTTATTCAGATAGTTGAGTGCGATCTGTTTGCTGTCTGGATCTCCTGATGTACCATCCTGTATATCTCCACCAACGCAGACAAAATCGATATCTGTATTATTTGCGACATCCACAAGCGCATACAGTTCTCTATAAACTGCTGCATCAACTTCCTCTGTAGAATAGTTATCATCCGGCTTACCCAGATGAATATCTGAGATAAAAATGTAACTGATACTATCCTGAGTATCTGTTGTTTTATAAGTATAAATGCTGCTTTCTACCTCTGTTTTATATTCGTCTGTATAGTTATCGGACTGTGTCAGTGCAATTGATTCTGCTCCCTGTAATCCTGCAAGATTCTTTTCAATTGTAGATGCTGTATCAGTCGCTTTCGTTGTCTGCTCTGAACTTCCTGTCTGACTGCTTCCACACGCGGTCAGCATCATCGCTGCTGCAAGAATCATTCCAGCAGTTTTTAAAAGTTTTCCTCTCCTCATATTCTATCCTCCATATGTTCTTTCCTTGTTTTCTATACTTGTTTCGTAGTTACAACTTTTTTTTATAGATTTTCTTTTGTGTTTGAATGAAAACTCTGAATCGTTTGATTTTCTTTTTTAATCATAGCAAATGGACAATCCTATGTCTAATGCCTATATTAAATGCATTTCTATGCTTATTTTCTATATCATTGTGTAAAAAGTTCCCCTGTTTTTTTCTTTGTAAATTTAACGTATCAAAGAGCAACTTTAAAGTATAGGGGACCAAAAGGTCCCCAACTTTTCTACCTATCTGGATGTAATCTTTACAATATCTTCAACGATCTGCTCTGGAGTCAGTCTGTTTGCTTTTAAAAGTTCATCTGGTACATAACGATCAGGGAATCCCCTCTTAATACCATAGTTCTTTACCTTTACATCTGAATCTCCATAGAAAGATGCGATCTTCTGACCAAAGCCACCTTCAAGCATACCATCTTCCAGTGTTACGACCAGTTTATGATCTGCTTTCAGATCTTCCAACATTTCCTCATCAAGTCCAGTTATGAATTTAGGATTGATCAATGTAGCTTTTATACCATTTTCTTTTTCAAGTTTCTCAGCTACCTGCTGTCCCATACCATAGAAATCACCGAGTGCAACGATTGCAACATCGCTTCCCTTCTGAGTCATCTGGAAACGGTTGAGTACAGAATAATCTGTGTCATCCTTTATGCCGCTTGAGATTACACCTGTTGAAGGAACTCGAATAGCTACTGGATGTTCTGTCTGATTAATTCCCCATTCAGTCATTGCAAAGTATTCTTCTTTTGTTGTAGGGGCAAGGTATACCAGATTTGGAATATTGCCCATCATAGCAATATCATAAAGTCCAAGATGTGTAACATCATTCATACCATAGACAGATGCTGCAAATACCAGTAACAGTGCAGGATTGTTATTAATACATAAATCCTGTGACAGCTGATCATATGCTCTCTGAATAAATGTTGAATAAACTCCGTAAACTGGTTTTCCATGATTCTTAGCAATACCAGATGCAAGTGCTACTGCATGTTCTTCTGCGATTCCAACATCAACGAACTGCTTGCCAGCTTCTTTTCTTCTATTTTCGTAGAATCCAAATACAGCAGGTGTTGCAGATGTAATTGCTACTACCTTTGGATCTTCTTTCATTTTCTTTAACAGATACTCTGCTGTCAGTTCACCATAATCTTCACCGCTCATGCTGAATTTTGATTTACCGGATGGTAATTCAAAAGGCATGCCCCAGTGCCAGAGTTCTTTGTTCTGTTCTGCAGGTGCAAAACCTTTTCCTTTGATTGTGTGAATATGGATCAAAACTGGATGATCTGCATCTTTTACTTCTTTAAATGTTGCGATCAACTTTGTAAAATCATGTCCATCGTTGACATAGTGATAATCAAATCCCATTGCCTTGAAGAAATTGCATTCACATTTTCCATCGGATTCTCTTAGATCCTGAAGGTTCTTATAAAGGCCACCGTGGTTCTCAGCAATTGACATCCCATTATCATTTACGATAACGATCATATTAGTACCATTTTCAACTGCATTATTCAGACCTTCATAAGCTTCTCCACCACTCATGGAGCCATCCCCAATAATTGCAATTACATTTTCAGTTCCTTTATTTAAGTCTCTGCCCTTAGCAAGACCGCATGCAAGGCTGATGGAAGTTGATGTATGACCAATATTAAAGAAGTCATGACCACTTTCATCTGGATTGGAATATCCTGATACATCATCATATTTTGCTGCATCCATAAATGCTTCTCTTCTTCCAGTCAGCATTTTATGCACATAGCTCTGATGAGATACATCATATACAATTTTGTCTTCTGGTGAATTGAATACATAATGCAGTGCAATTGTTGTTTCCACCATACCAAGGTTTGGTCCTACATGACCACCATGCTCACTTAATTTCTGTAAAAGTGCTTCTCTGACTTCTGCACTCAGTTTTGTAAGTTCCTCATAAGAAAGTTTTTTCACATCATCTGGTGAATTTATATTTTCTAAATACATTTGTTCTTCCTCCTGTTATTTTTGCGTATTTTGTAATTAGTATTTCTCCTTACAACGTCATTCTATCCGTTTGAGTTGACTCCAAGTCAATACCTTTTTTACGAATTCATACTTTTTTTATATTTTATGATTCATTGAAAAACATAATTTAGAGCAGGATATTGCATGATTAATTCTCTATAGAAAGCTCTGCTGCTCCGATTTTAAGTAGAATTTTCTATTATGCCTCTTTCACCTTTAACCACCGTCCGCGTTTCAGGCTGATCAAAAGTAATATTCCTCGAACACATAATTCAACACACATTGCAACCCATACACCATGTAATCCGTAGTGCGAGACCAGTACCACCGCCAGGCTCAGCCGCACGCCCCAGATACTACAAAGGTTGATTATACTTGGGACCAGGGTGTCACCCGCTCCACGCAATGCCCCTGATACCACGATTGAAGCTGCATATAATGGTTCTGCAAATGCTTCAATTCTTAGTACTTCCACTCCCAGTTTCAGCACCTGTGCATCTGGTGTTAATATCCTCATCAGTACTGGTGCAAAAATAAACATCAAAGCACCCGTTACAGTCATGACCAGAACACCGTTGATCGTAGCCGTCCACGCATACTTATTTGCCAGCTCCGTATCTTTTGCTCCAAAGCTCTGACCGACCAGTGTCGTTGCCGCAGACGCAATACCATAGCCCGGCATATAGCAGAGACTTTCCACTGTTATACCAAATGAGTTTGCTGCGATTGCAATCGTTCCAAGTGGTGCTACAATTCTTGTTGTGGCTACCATTGCACCGCATAACGCCACATGTTCCAGCGCCATTGGTGCACCGATTTTGATTGCTCTTTTTACAATATTGATATCTCTCTTCCAATGTAGCATCTTCCTTTCCAAATGCAACACCGGTGACCTGACTATAAGTGCAAATACCATAAAACAACAGATAATCAATTCTGCCAATGCCGTTCCAAGTGCTGCACCTGCAACTCCAAGATTCATTCCATAATAAGGGATCTTGACTATTCCCAGTGCAATCTGACCAGATGGAAATATCAATACTGCATTCAAAACGATATCGAGAAAGCACATACAACTATTCAAAATTCCTGGTGTTTTCATATTGCCGGAACACTGCAAGAGCATGCCTGCCAGACTATTCAATTGCAATGCCGGTATAAAGCTGGCATAAATCAGGAAATAGGCCGATGCATTCTTTCTAAGTTCTGCCTCTCCTCCAAGCCATGCTGGAAGCCAGCCGCTGATTGATGCCCCAGCAACAGCCAAGAGAACTGAAAACAGGATTGCATACAAAAAAGCATGATATACGACCTGTCTTGCCTTTTCCTTTTTGCCTGCACCTATGAACTGTGCCACCTGCACTGAAAAACCTGTTGAAACAACCGTGCAAAGTCCACCAAGAAGCCAAGTACTGGTAGAAACCAGACCGATAGCGGCAGATGCATCAGCTCCAAGGCTGCCAACCATACCCGCATCGATATATTGCATAATAATTGAGGTTATCTGTGCCATTACCGCCGGAATACTCAGTTTCCAGACCATCTTGATCTGCTCTCTGTGATCCTTCACCTTCAGAGCCAGGCCTTTCTTTTCCTTAAACATTCCTTTTGCCCTCATTTACCAGATTTTCTTTTGCATCATGTAAGATTCCCTGTTCCTTCTGTTCAAATTGCTTCCAGTCACGAACCATCTGCTCTGTTACCGGGTTGCAAAGATCATCATAATTATCCAGTTTATAATGTATCAGATCCATACACTCCTGCAGCAGCTTCATTTTATCCATCAGATCCTGTTCGATTTCAAATAAAATATCCCGTCTGGCCTCTTTCGTATTTTCATCTGATTGTGCCAGACTGATATACTCGTAAATTGCTTCAAGGGAAGCTCCTGCATGTTTGAACTTCATCACGAACTCAATCCAGTGAATTGCTCTGTCATCATAAGCTCTAATTCCTGATTTATTTCTTGGTATTGTTGGCAATAACCCAATTCTTTCATAATATCTCAGATTATCAATAGAAACTCCTGTCTTTTCTGAAGCCTCTTTAATTGTCATAATATACCTCCTCTGATGCCTGAACATCCAGCTTATCCTATGTATTGTTCTAAAGTAAACAAAAATCTCCTGCTTATACCTTACACCATGAAGTCCACTTCAAGTCAACTAAAATTTTGCAGACTATATATAATAAAAAAAATATGCAGGACTTCATTCATCTGAACTGAAAAAATCCTGCATACTAAAAAATCTGTGTTAAAGGCACATAATTACTTCTATATTCCAAATACCGAGCCTCATCTACCTCATCCCTGGTAATACTGTGCCTGTGCGTTCCACATTTCCTGATACACCCCTGCCTTTTTTACAAGTTCCTCATGACTTCCCCTCTGCACGACCTTTCCACGATCAAATACTAATATCTCCTGACAGAAACGACAGGATGCCAGACGATGCGATATGTAAATGGCCGTCTTCTGACCGACCATTTCATCAAAGCCGGCATACACATCACACTCTGACATTGGATCCAGCGCTGCTGTCGGCTCATCCATAATAACAAAAGGTGCACTTTTATAAATAGCCCTTGCAATTGCCATCTTCTGCCTCTCTCCCCCAGAGAATGATACCCCATCTTTTTCAAACTCTTTTCCAACGCAGGTATGAAGGCCATTCTTCAAATTTTCCAGCCGTTCTTTTAGGCCAGCTCTTCTCAATGCATCCAGCGCTTTTTCATCCTCAACCTGGGCTGATGCGGCTATATTTTCTCCCAATGGAAATGCGAACATCCGGTAATCTTGAAATACCACACTAAAAAGTGCAAGATAATCTTCATAGTTATATTTTCGAATGTCAACTCCATTGATCTTAATACATCCATCGGTAACATCGTAGAGACGGCACAAAAGCTTGATAAATGTAGTTTTTCCGGAACCGTTCTTACCAACGATGGCCATCTTTTCCCCGATTGTGAACTTCAGATTCAGATGGCTGATGACATCTTCTTTCGTTCCTGGATACCGAAAAGAAACATTTTCAAATTCCACCTGAAAAGTACCGTCAAGCTTTTGATTGACTGGCATTCCTTCTGTATTCTTTTTCTGTTTCAGGTCCATATATGCACAGTAATTTTCTCCATACATGGCAAGTTCCTTAAGTGCTCCCAGTCGCGTCATCAAATCACTAAATGCATTGGTAAACTTAAGAATTGTCGCTGCATAAGTAACAACACCGCCAATTGAAATCATTCCCACATAGGCCCGTAATCCTGCAAACAGATATACAAGCATACCCGAAACACATACGATCACCTGACTTAAATAGGCTCGAAGCTGCATATATCTGCAACATTCCCGATTGATTCCCACATACTTTTTACTGATCTTTTCTATCTCTTTTTCAATTAAATCCTGCTGATGATAGATTCGAAGATCTTTCTGTGCTTCATACGATGCCAACAGATGATTGCAATAAAAGTCACGCTTTGCATTCGCTTTCGTATAACGGTCTGCATATTCTTTATTTTTTATTCCAAAAACTACACCAATTCTGTAATTACCATAGACCAGACATCCAATCAACAGAAGCAGTAAAAAGGATGCAACCGGTGTACCGATAAATCCATATGTAGTATCCCCTGAAACAAAAAATAGAGGAATTACAATTGTAACAGATACAATGATCATAACCAGTGACTTAATAATTTCTTCTGTATCCATCAGGACTTTTCCCATCAATCCAAAAAAGGAATTTGCCTGTTCGATCTTTCTTCTCAACTCCTGCACGCCTGTATTCTCCAGATATTCGTAATCAAGCTGCATCGTTTTTTCATTTATAATATCATCCTGAATTTCATTGATGAATTCATTTTTTGCATTAAATCTTTCCCGTAACCAGGAATTAATACAGGAAAGCAGTAATGTACTCCCCACACCAATTCCTGCATATTCCACCAGCTGTCCATATGGCGCACTCTGATAAACAACATCCAGGAGTAACCCCATCATAACTACTGCAATGAATGGTTTTACTGCTTCCAGCACTGACAGAACGAGTAGCTGTATCAGTGCTTTGTTATTTTTTCTACGAAAGTCACGTAGCACACGAAATATGTATCCCCATTCTTTCCTACTCATAAAGCTGTCCCCCCTCCATCATTTCATCGTCAGAACCTGCAACTGCATCTCCCATTGCCTGCGTCATCTCTTTCTTCTTCTGCTGTTCTTGGTAATACTGACTCTGTATTTGATAAAGCTGTGCGTACCGCTCGCCTTTAGCTAAAAGGCTCTCATGCGTTCCTTCTTCAATAATTCTGCCCTGTTCCAGCAGAAAAATCCGGTCGCAAAAACGTGTACTGGATAATCTGTGAGATATATAAATTGATGTTTTTCCTTTCATAGCATCACTATAATTCTGATATAATTCATTCTCGGCAATCGGATCAAGTGCTGCCGTCGGTTCATCCAGAATGATCAGCGGTGTTTTCTTATACAAAGCTCTCGTAAATAGCATTTTCTGCTTCTCTCCTCCTGAAAAATCCACTCCATCTTTGTATATTTCCCTGACGAGCATATCCTCCCCTGCTTTTGGAAGCCGTCTGTAACGTTCCAGAAAACCTGCCTTTTGCAATGCCCAGTTCAGATGCTCTCTGTCAATAGAATCTTTGTCCTGACCAGTCAAATTCTCATCTACTGATACTGGCAAAATTGTTGTATCCTGGAACAGCACGGACACCAGACCATAATACTGTTCCCTTTCAAACTTCTCTATCGGAATATCATTCAAAAGGATCTGTCCCTCACTTGGATGATAAAACCCACAGATCAGTTTTACCAGTGTCGTCTTTCCAGCCCCATTTAAGCCGATCAATGCAAGTTTCTCTCCCGGTGCGATCGTAACATTAATATGCGACAGCGTCGGTTCCTCTTTTCCCGGATAAGTGAAAGACACGTCTTTCAGGGTAAGTTTTACAGGTGCTGCCTTCATCCTGTCATACGTTTTCTGATCCAGTCCCTCCGTCCTGTTCCAGCGATCCTTGAATTCAAAGAAACGTCGTACAAAACTAATAGAAACGCTCATTGTATTGAAATTCAAAGCCTGTCTGATCATAGTTTCAAAATAAGTAGCAAAGCCACTGACCAGGCCAATATAAAAGACGAATTCGGATGGCTTCATATCTCCCTGTGTCAGAAGCCGTAACAAAAATATGTAGGCAAACCCATCCCTTAAAAATGCAGCGAATGCATCACTGAGTCCTCTTAAAAAGTACCAGTCATGAATACACCGAAATGTATGATCCATCTCCTCCATTGACTCATCATACTTATTCAGGAACCAGTCCATCATATGATAAATTCGGATATCTTTTCCTGCATTTGCTTCGATCGTCTGTCTTGTAATATATGCCTGCTTTCTCGATAACTGACTGAGCCTTTCAAAATACTGTCCATGCTTTTTACGCGCTACCGCCAGCATCCATAAGGACACCCCCATACTAACAACAATCAGAACAAGCAAAATAATACTCTTACGCCCAAGAAGATACCCATAGAACAAAACACCTCCAAGCCCGATCAAAAATTGAGGAAGTGAAATAACAGCCATTGTAATCCCACCCCATCCACTCGTCACTTTTCTTGTATTCCCTTCCACCTTCTGAAAAGCTTCCTCTTCCAGAAATTCATAATCAATATCTACCATCCGATGAACATATTTTCGTAAATACAAAAAAGGAAATGATCTGGTCCCCCAGTTAATATACTCCTGCAATCCCCCGACGATCAGACTTCCAATCAATATCACACCAGCAATCAGCAAAATATTCAGTACAAAACTCTGCATCCCCGTCGTCTCTTCCAGCCCCGATACAACCCTAGCCGGCAGTAATGTTCCGAAATAAGAAACAGCTACACTCGGAAACACGATCAGAAACAAAGAGGCATAAAGTTTCTTATCCCACTCCCAAACATGTCTCATATTATAATGGACATTTCCTAAAAATCCATATCTCTTTACATCCTGATTCTGATAAACGTTCTTCAAATCAATCATGATACATCTTCCCTCCCTTAAAGTATCAAACTCGAATCAAAATCCGACTCATAACCCCTGTAAAATGAACACTTTTCCTAGCAATAATCTATAACTATGTAAAACATTCTGTTAAACTATGATAAAATTTGAGACTACTATTCAAACTCATCTCGTAAAAAATCTCTTATCGCCGCTGTTCAAGCCGGCGATTCAATTCAAAGGGGAATCCCTTCCGGGAT
>CAJMQE010000100.1 GCA_905215405.1 uncultured bacterium | reverse complement strand
GGCGGATTAAGGACTTTCACCCATTAGAAACGTGCGCCGCCAGGCGCACAATAAACAGGGGTGAGACTATAATCTCACCCCTGTAAACAATTTCTATTTTACTGCCAGTTTCATTCTCTGTTCAATGATTTCATATACCTTTTTGAAATCCTGTATACACCAGAATCTTCCGGTATTTCTTAGAACATTCGTATTGGCACCTTTATTTGACGAAAAATCATAACATTTAGCAAACTGAACGGTCCTGCAGCCAGACAGATATTCAATAGGATTATGAAATATCTGAAGTTCTTCTGGTCTAAGGTCTTCCCACTTGATTCTACAGTAAGTTCTATTCACCTTTACCACGATTGTCTGACTGGTAATAAAATACTCTGTCCCTGCATAATTAATTATTCCTCTGATCCATTCCAGTAAAAGAACTGCTATCAAAATATATGTAAGGATAAAAAGTGTAAATCTATAATAAGCCAGTACTCCTGTAATAACCACTGTCAGAATCAGTAATCCCCGATTCCACAACAGATACGGTAACAATAATGGTCTGCCAGTCCACAGGCATCCCTGCCTGTTGACCGGCTCTTTGCTATAAGTCATTTTATTTTGTTTTTTTATTTTCTGCACCTCATTTTTAGGTCAAATCGTTTATCTTACCTCAGAGCTACTTTTGTTCAACTGATGCTGGCTGACTATTTTGCACTTTGTCTGTGGCACCAGCTGTTTCTTTCTCTTCTTTTGTGCTCAATTCTGCTGCAGATGTTGTCTCTTCGACAGATGTATCTTTTGTAGTTGTTTCCTTTGTAGTTGTTTCCTTCTTATCAGTATTTGTATTGTCACCTAAACCTGATTCTTTTTCATCTGTATTGAGAGGACCTACAAAATCCTTATCCCCAGGTACTGCCTGAAGCAATTCAGGTTCCATTGTACGACTGAGCGGACTTAATGTAATATTTCTTAAGCCTACCATACTTGGTGAATCTTCATATGAAAATTCATTTACTAAGGAAATCAGACCTGTTTCAGAGTTATAGTCAAATACATGCCATAATGTTCCTGCATTGTTCTTTGGAATATAGATTGTGTATTTTAACGTATTGCCAGAGAAGATCTGTACGACAGCATCCGAATTTGACAGTGCTGTGCTCTCTGAATACCAATGATTTGTATAATCATGTACATAATAACTGTAAACACCAGGCTCTGTTCTCAGAACCGTTACCGTTTCTGGACCATAGCTTGTTGTATCATCTACATCAAGATTTGCATTAGCTGCTACTTTGTTTCGATAGAAAATGTGGAAAAGGTCATCTCCTTCTGGTCCTACCAGATGAGAATCCAGATCACGTGGTGTTTCTCCCCATCTTAATACAACGCGGAAATTATCACTATCTATCACATCATCGCTCGTCGGATTTAACGAAAGATTCTTATCCATCTGATCATTGATCAGTAATGTTACATTCATGGTATTTTCTGCAAATCCATCTTTTGATACTGTGAGAAGATATTTTCCAATTGGAGCATGGAATGTGTAAATTCCTTCTGCATCCGTATAAACAGCATCTGTTATATTATCATCCCCAAATATTGTGCTGGAATAATACTGTGAACTGATTGTAACTTTTGCATGATCAATTCCCTGTCCTGTTAGAGCATTTGTGATCTTACCTGAACAACTGATCGTATTTTCATCAGTCTGGTCTGCAAGATCATTCGAGATCATCAGCTGTGTCTGCAGCGTTGTTGTCTGCCCACCAATGATATCGAACTGCTGCTGGTAAGGTCTGTAACCTGATGCGGATATACGTACTGTATAGGAACCAGCTGGTAAATCGATTCCTGTAAATTTTCCATGTGAATCCGTATAAGTGGTATCTTTACAATCATTACCACTGAAAATCTGAACTTTCGCTTTATGTACTGGCACAGATTCATCGTCAGCCCGTACAACATATCCTTCATAATCACCATCCCCACGGGTACAGTGATCTACCAGCCCCGTTTCTTCAAAATGATAACTCTTTAAAAATGGAGAATGTGTATAATTCCAGATTTCTTTTTCCAGTTTCAGATTAAATTCGTCCGGACCGACCTTTGCATAAATATCTCCATACAGATATGCAATGGCATCCAAGCAGAACTGCTGAGGGGTTGTATTACCATTTACCTCTGTATAAGCGCCGTATAAACCAAGTCCGAGATCTGCTCCGACACTGACAAGGTCAAAACCAAGGAATTCTGCTCCAGGTTCCAGTTCCACACCTGCTTTGGCAGATGCACAAGCATAGACCTGAGGATCATAAGATGTTACTTCTGAAACAGGACGGATTCCCGTACCATTCGCATACTGTACACCCATTTTATTATCCATCTTATAATAAAGATCAATAGAACCGTCCAGAGAATATGACAAATATACTTCACCCGAAGCATTAAAACCATATCCAAGTGGAATATTAAAATCACCCAGTTTGATCTTTTTGTCTCCTGATGGAGAAGATGCGAAATTATGTGTATAGTCCACATAAAGATCCACGGAAGTATTTAATGCCATATAAGCTTCATCAATTGTGATCAAATGCCATGATGGACTTGCAACAAAACGATATTCCAGATTCTTTACATTTAAACCAACTTTGACATATCCTGATTCAGATCCGGAACCAACGTTGACAGATAATGTCTTTCTGCCGAAAAGATCCACCGAGCCATCCATTGTAGCACCTAATTCAGGATAATCCATATCGTCTGTAGAATATGCACTTAAATCAACATCATTTTCCACAGTAACGCCTTCTGCTGGAGTAAAGGAGCCAGTAGTATCGTGCTGTCCTTCCATATCAAAGCTTGTTACGACTTCGCTCATATCCGGCTGTTCGTAGCTTATGTATGTTTTTCCATCCTGCACAGTTACGCCAGTAACTTTAATTGCAAGATCTGCTGCACTGCCATCCTGACTCATCAGTACATGAATTTCGCCTGACTGCCAATTTGCAGCATCTGTTGTATTATCAATTGTAACTGTCTTGGAATCTTTATTTACAGTATACGCTAAAGTAGTCTGTGTGACCCCTTCTGCATACTGAATTTCCGGTGTTGCATTTGGATCAATTGTTCCTGCATTTAAAATGCCTTCTATTATTTCTTTTGCATGTGTAACTCCTGAATCAGAAATATTTGCGTCAGGCATAAAACTGTTCTGATTCAGCATTATGATACCGATATTTACTGCCATTGCATCTTCTGCAGGATAAGACAGTGACTGGGCATCTGTCCAGGCCGGGCTGCTAATAGAAGAACTGTCATATCTTAATGCACGTACTGCTGTATAAGCTACAAATTCTCTTGTCGCAGGTGCATCCGGATGAAAATAGACCATATTATCATCATCAGGTATCAGATCAACGATCCCTTCTCTGACAGCTGCTTCGATCTTACCAGGGTTTTCAGCCTGATCAAAATCATCAAATGAATATGTAACGTCTGTCAAAGCAGTTTTACCAAGTTGATCTGTCAGATAGGAGATCCACTCTTCTCTGGTCGTTGTTCCGTCATCCGTATCTACTGACTGGGCATTGACCGTGTATGATATTTTTGCATCGACCGATAGCTGTGTATCATTTACCATTACCGTCTGTGATACAGTAAAACTTCTACCAGTTTCCGCTGCCTGTACTGACTGTGTTGATAAATTAGCAAGTACTGAACCTGCCATTATCATACAAAGAAGTACTGAAATAGCTGCTTTACTCTTTTTCTTTTTATGAAGTACCCAGGCTACGGTAGCCAGTGCACCACCACTAATTACAAATGCAATGATCCAGAGCAGTGCGCTGGAATGATCGCCTGTATCCGTATTTGCTGTTGATACGGCTGCATTGTCCGCTGCAACTGCTGTATTCTGCTCCTGCTGTGCACTCTGGGTACCACCAGCCTGTTGTGTTACAGATTCCTGCTTTCCATCCTGAGCTGTTTCCTGTTCCACACCTGGGTCCTTTTCTGTTAAAATCACATCAAGCGAAATGGAATCCCCCGCCTCAAGTGAACCAATGTTTTTGGTAGACACAGATGTCTCTCCATCAAGTTGGTAGCCATCTGGAAGCAATTCTTCCAATGTAACATCCTTAACTGCATATGTATTATTGTTCGTAACTGTTACAGTTGTTCTGATTTTTTCACCACTTTCATACTGATTCTTATCAGTTGTCAGTGTTGCTGTAATTCCATCCTGTGTTGCCGATGCAGCAAATCCAGGAACAACCGTGAGAACTACCATTAAAAAAACAGTAGTCAAGAAAACCAACGTTTTCCTTAATCCTTTCATCTCTCTCCTCCTGATTACATTTTTCTCAATATAATTTTTTAACAATTTATATTTATATCTACAAATTATTTACGATATAATTTATAAAATGTTTATATTATATTTAGTAATAATCATATCATTATTCCATATATTAGTAAATATATATTTTCCAGTTTATTCTACATATGTTAATAAATGTATCGATTAAAATATTACTATATGGGACAATTTTACAAGACCAGAAATATTTATTATAAAAAACACCCGTACTGTCAGCTGCCGTTGTAACCGAGACTACAAAAAGCCAACGATCAGCTGAATACTGGGTGTTTACTGTTCTTTCTTCAATTTTTCAAATCATCTGTTGCCGGATTATCAACCAGTTCCCCATTCTCTGTAAAACGTGATCCATGACATGGGCAGTCCCAGGTATGTTCTTCCTGATTCCATTTTAAAGCACATCCAAGATGTGGGCACCGTTTTCCTGAAATGGTAAGCAAATTGGCTGTTGCCTCTGCTGCATTGACAAACAGCTGCGATCTGAGCACCGTTCTATGCGGATCAAATACTTCTGCATATTCATTCTCCACGCCAAGTACCCGATCTCTGAGTAACATTGCTGCGACCATTGAGGATGTCATACCCCATTTATTAAATCCAGTCGAAACATAAAACCCCTGTGTATGTTTTCCATACGTTCCTATATAAGGGACCTGATCCAGTGTCATGCAGTCCTGCGTGGCCCACCGATATACTTCTCTGGATTTTGGATAATGCTCTTTTACAAAGTCATGCAGCTCATTCCAGCTTCCGCCCTGTTTTCCTGTCCTGTGATCTCCGCCACCAAGCAGTAACAGATTGCGATAATTTCGAAATGACAAACCGGTATCACATTCATCGAGATACATTCCATTGACATCCTGTGCATTTTCCAGTGCCAGCACATAGGATCGACTCTGATACATCTTGAGAAAATACCCTCCATGCTTATTCAATATTGGAAAATGTGTTGCCACAATGATCTGATCTGCCGTTATCGTACCATGTTCCGTCTTTGCAGAACCGATTGCAAGCTCTGTTATCTTTGTATGCTCATAGATGTGCAGAGAATCAGCCATAGATGCTACAAATTTCAACGGATGAAACTGTGCCTGCCCAGAAAATCTGACCGCTCCCTGATTCTCCATTGGAAGTGGAATATTTCTTACGTATTCTGCATTATACCCGATTTTTTCCAGAGCCTGTATCTCCGCTTCCAATTTATCCCTGTGTGAAATGGAATACACATAAGAATCCTTTGTTTCAAAATCACAATCAATGTCTTTACACAGCTCTCGATATTTATCGATTGCAGCCTCATTTGCACGTAGATAAAGGCCTGCCTTTTCTACACCAAATTCCTGTATCAGTTTGTCATAAACGAGACCATGTTGTGCTGTAATCTTTGCAGTTGTATTTTTCGTGATACCGGAACAGATGGTATCTGCCTCTACAAGTATATAATCAACCCCTGCCTGTTCCAATAAATATGCACACAACAGGCCGGACATTCCTCCGCCAATAATCAGCACATCCGTTTTCATATCCCCTCGAAAGCTGGAGAAACCTGGTATATGCGCTGTTTCTGTCCATAATGAATTCATTCTATCACCACCAGCACTTAGTATGTTCTGGTTTTATGACTTTATTCATATCCTGACAGAGTCAATCCGTACAGCTGTCATTCTATTAATTTCTGCCTTCGGACATGCCTGACTCCTGTTGATGATTCGAAAAATCCTGTTCTTTTCCGGTTGTGTATTCATTGTGGTTCCCCCTGACTCTCAAATTGCAATTCACAATTTATTTTCTCTACATGATATCCGGTTTTATTTGTCGCAACATAGTAACAATTTGGCCGGTTCTGTTTTAAAGATTCACTGTATATCTGTTTCCACGATATGATATACCACAACTTTACTTCCGCAAAAATATCCGTACCTTCTTTAGGGATATAAACAAAGCTTTTATCTCCTGACGTAACTTCGCCGGAATTTTTTACATATGCTTTGCCTCCAAGTGAATAATGAACCCATAATTTTACCAGACCTCTGACTCCGGTCTTTAAAGAAATCGAATAAAAGATAAAACTTCCTGAATTTTCAGGCTGTCCTTCCGGTGTTGATACCTTTTGTTGTCCCGCTTCACCTGTAATGACAATCCTATTATCCTGCAATCGATCTTCTGAAATCGAAGTAAAGGGTGTCCAGCCCAGTTTTCTATTATCCGCTAACATTGTAAAAACAATCATCTTCGCATCTGATGGCAGACAAATTCTTGTATGCTCTCTTGGCAGGAGCGTAGGAACATCCGTTTCACTCTCTGCACAGTTTAACTGATATTTTACAGTCGCTCTCACCACATCTTCACTGTTATTCAGTATAAAAAATTCTTTCCACAGTCGTTCCGCTTCCTGTTCCTTCATAGAAATCCCTCCCATTATCAGACTTTTCTGCATAAAAAAGACCAGAGCCTGTTACCTCTGGTCTCCACTATATGATATTCGTCTTTCTGTGCTACGGTT
Organism: uncultured bacterium; assembly: GCA_905215405.1. GTDB lineage: Bacteria > Bacillota > Clostridia > Lachnospirales > Lachnospiraceae > CAJMQE01. The sequence continues at coordinate 5,580 of CAJMQE010000100.1, read as the reverse complement.
CCATTCTGTTATTGAATCACTATTAAATCTCCCTACTATGTTATTGAATCACTGTCGAATCACTCTGCTATGTTATTGAATCACTGTTAAATCACTCTGCATTCCTTTTTTAACATCAGAAATTTGTCCGTTTTCTATCTTACTTTTTCATTTCTACTTACATTTTTCCAATAGAATTTTCTCAAATTTCTTCTCAGATAATATTTCATGTGTAATAAATTCTCCGTCATAAAACAAAGAAAATGTTGTAAATGGAGTTGGAATACTTTGTGCCTGTTCCCGCGTCTCTACATGAATCGCCTGAAATTTAACCTGTTTATCCTTAGCCATATCTACAAGCAATGGGACATATTTTGCAGTGAACGGACACTGACTGGAATAGTAAAGTACAAATCCTTTATTCATATTTCTGAGTTGTTCTTTTTTGATACTATCTTTAAAATGCGGTACATTCGCATTTTTTTCAAATGGAAGATACAGGAGTTCAAAATATGGATCTGCGCTGTCAGCGACCTGAAATCCCTTATACTCCATGAATTTATGATCTGAGAGAAAGCTTAATTTTTTTGCAGATGAAAGAACTACAAGTCCTTTTTTCCCTTTTTCTTTACTGTCCTGAATGCATGTGTGCAAAAGTTCATTTGCATATCCGTGCCCTTTAAATTTTCCTGATACCCATAGGCAGTCGATATACATATACCCTGCAGCCTCAATTGGTATCCAGGCATACTCAGCAGGAATATATTCTATGAAGCATTTGCCTCTTTCATTTCCTTTTAGAAATACCAGACCTTCCTCTAGTCTGTCTTTCAACCAGTTCTTTTTTGCAATGACCTGTACATCTTTATTGCTTGCAATTGCGCAACAAATATGCTCCTTTTCAATATTTTCCTGCGTGACTCTTATAAAATCCATTACACCCCTACCTCATTTCCTTTTGTTTCAGATCTTTACATACATTTTTATTGCAGTCTAAATTGCATAAAATTACCGTTTTTTTCAAATACATAATTCGTATAAAGCTTCACGCCCATATCCGATGCAGTGATCTGCACTGTTCCGCAACCGTATGCTTTTGCCTCCTGAATCACTCTGTTCAACAACTCTTTCGCAATTCCTTTTCTCCTGTATTCCTTTGAAGTGAACATACTGGACAACAGACCCATCTTACCGCTTGGGCACGCAAAATACGGCGGCTTTTCGACAAAGGACATGCCGCTCGTGCCAATGATTTTACCGTTGTCTATGGCGAGCCATGAAATAAAGGTTCCTTCCTTCATATGTTTTAAATAATAATTTTCTAATGCTGGCTTTAAATCGATTTCTTCCTTTGCCCCTTCTTCTCGCAACTGGTCTATACGCATCTGTATAAATTTATCCAATTCCTTTTCTGTCAGCTTCTTATATTCTATTGCCATCAATACCCTCCTCTAGTAATGAAATCTTGCCTTTAACCTCTACATTTCCTGGTAATTCCATTTCCTTCCGCCTTGTTTCCTATCCTATTGTAATTTTAAGTATAAGCTTTCTATGATTATGATATTTGAATCCTGTAGTAATCTGCATATTCCCTAAATCTATCAATATACTCCCAGTTTTCAAGTTCCAATGCCTTCCTGCGTTCCACCGCTTCTGGAATCGCTTTTGTAACAAGCGCTTTATTACCGAAAATATTATGAAACTCAGCAGCTGCAAAATGAAATAATTCAGCAAGATCTTCCGCTTTTTCATATTTGCTGGCTAGATCTATACGAAGAACACCCGTATCTCCGCCAAATCCCTCAATCGTACCAACTGCTTTTTTTGTCATCCTGTCTTCAATAGCAAAACGGATAAAACATTGCTTCTTATAAAAATCAAGCCAGTAATCAATCGTGTGCAACATTTGCTCCTGTGTTTCAACATAAAAACCGAAATCGCAGTTATCGTCATTCATCCTTTGAACCGCATCCTTATCGTGATAACATTGAAAAAGCGCCTCAGCATCCCCTTGTTCCACGAGTCTGATTCTAAAACTCTTTGTGTCTTGAACTGGACATTTTACATATGCATGCATTCATTATTCCCCCTGTTCATCATGAATTATTTACCTGAAAAATATTATTACAAGTATCATTTTTCAACAATTATATCTTACCATATACCAGTCTTTAAAATGCACTTTATTTACCTTCTTTTTAAAAGACACGGTTGATCAAACAGATTCTGATTCCATGCTCTTTTTCATACCATGTCCCGTGCCACATACTGTAGTATTTCCAGAGGTGTTTCAGCCTGTCTGAACTGATTTTTTCTTCCAGTTGGTTGTAATGTTCCATCCTTTAAATACCATACCGCCTGTACGACCTGCATGCCCAGCTTTTTTGCTGTTTCCAGCTCCATACTGCCTCCATCTCCTGTGTAAAGGCATTCACCGGCATGCACAGACAATTTATTCATACATCTTACATATATCTCAGGATCAGGTTTCACAATATGCTCCCTGTAAGAGAGACATACAGCGTCAAAAAAAGGATATAAAACACTCTCCTCAATTATTCTGGCTTCTTCTGAGAAGCAGTTACTGATTAGACCGACTTTTATATTTCGTTGTTTCAGACTGTAAAGCAATGGAATAATTTCAGAATGCATATGTCTGAAGCTTTCCTCCTTTGCTACAATCCGCTTATGTACAATCTGATCCAATTTCTCCTGCGAGAAACAGTTATTTTTTTCCAGTACAATTGTAACAGCTTCTTCAAGCGTCATTTTACCGGTAGCCCGATCATTTTCTGTGGCACTCCAGATCCTTTGAAAATTTTCCTCAGAAATCCCCGCATCAATTGCCATCTGCCAACTAAAGTAACCCTCACTGGAAAATAATGTTACCAGTGTTTCATACATATCAAATATAACAGCATTGATCATATTCGTGCCTCCCTACAGATTTCCCTGCAAATTCATTGTTATACCACTATTACTTATCATATTCCTGTAATGACAAAATAGCAATTGAGTAGATCGACCTTCAACTGTGCCTAGCAGGAATCCTTTTAAAAAAAGGTAGATAGTTTACCTTCTCATAAACCATCTACCTAAAAATTAATTACTATATTATAAAATACTTTCTTCTAAACACTCTCAGAGAGTTTGCCATTCAACATCATACTGGCATTTATCCTAACAATATCTGAAATACTTCTCCTAAGTCCTTCTAGTTTTTTGTTCGGGCCTTTCTTTGTGCTAATTTGTAATTCCAAGGCTCTGATTTTTACCAATGGTTTCATCCAACACCATATCGGCCATACATTTTGCAATTGCTGCACGATCCACCGACTTTTTGCGCGGCTGCGTATCTTCTGTCGTAAGAAAATAATTGCTATTCTCGCCATCTTTAATGCCCGGGCAACGAAGCAGGGTATAGTGAATACCACTGGCCGCAATTACATCCGCTGCTTCAATATATTCAGGTCTGGATTTCGCCAATATTCCAAGCATCATCCCACGGAATCCCTTGATCTCATGATGAATCCCCATACCTGTTATCCAGATTATTCGGCTAATTGCATGTTCCTTTGCCGCTGCCACAATATTTTTAGCCATAGTGAGCACATCTCCTTCTAAAGATGCAAGCACGATGTTCTGTTCCTGTAATGCTTTGCGAACATGATCCGCATCCAGAGCATCCCCTTGGACCAGCGTTACGCCATCCAAATTCATGTTTTCAAACTTTTGGGGATTTCGAACAGAAACAGTAAGCTGAATATCCTGCATTTTCTGAAACTGACGTACAATATATTTTCCCGTATGCCCTGTTGCTCCAAAAATTACTACATTTTTCATATCAGAACTCCTTCATCTCTAATCCCAGTTCATATGCCTGTTTTGCAGCATCTGAACCGACTGCATCACCAGGTTTATTGGTTCCATATGCAAAGACATAGCCTCCCACCTGATTACCACCAGCACGAAAACAGCTGCCATACTGTTTAAAAGAATCTATCATTGTACCCATATACTTTTCTTCTGGTGCTGCGCCAGCACTTAATAAGTAAAAAGTCTTATTTTGTAATAAGTTCTCAACTGCAAATGTTCGATCTATAACTCGTTTTGTAAGTGAGTTCCATGTGTAAAAATAGACAGGTGACGCAAATACAATGACATCAGCATCCTGCATCTTTTCATATACTTTGCCCATATCATCTTTTTGAACACATACGCCTCCATTCATTTGACACGCACCACATCCAAGACAGTCTCCCATCTGCATCTCTCTCAGGAACAGATCTGTTATCACATTTCCAGCTTCTTTGGCTCCTTTTACATATTCATCAGCAAGAACTGCTGTATTTCCGCCTTTTCTTGCACTTCCCCTTATAACTAAAATCTTTTTGCTCATTATTTTACCTCCTTGTATCTATTTATTCAAGTCGAAGCACCGCATAGACTTGGCGCGGGATTCGTGTCAGCTTCTGCTGACATAATTCCATTACGAATCCCTGTGCTCTACGTTCCACTCCGCAAGGTTGCTAAGCAAGTGCTACTGGCACTTAGCAACCTTGCGGAGCGTATAACCCAGTGGGTTATACATAGAGTAACAGAATTCAATTTGAGTCGGAATCCTCAATATGTTATAATAGTATAAAGTCTAGACTTATAGCAAAGGAGGAATTATATGTATAATCATCAGCTGGATACATTTATCAAGGTTGCAGAGTGCGGCAGTTTCAGCAAAGCCGCCAGTACACTCTATATAACAGCCACCGCAGTCATTCAACAAGTCAACCTTTTAGAAGACATGTGCGGCTTTCAATTATTCAGGCGTTCTAATCGTGGAGTTACCCTAACTCCTGCCGGAAGATCGCTCTATGAAGATTCCCAGGCACTCATTCGTTTCTCAGATAATATTCTGCAAAAAGCACGACTTCTTGCAAAATCATCTGAAACAACCGTCCGCATCGGAACCTCCCTAATGTATAAATGCCGCCTACTGCCAGAGCTTTGTGCAAAAGCCGGTAAACAGTGTCCTGATTTGAAATTCGAGATTCCTCCATGGGATGACTCTTCTACGAATCAGGGTGGTTTTTACGAATTCGGCATCACACATGATATTTTAGAAGGTATTTTCTGCACAATACTCTGGAAAGGAAAATACCAGTTTTTAGAGTTGATGCGTACACCTGTCTGCTGTGCTGTCGCGAAAGATCATCGCCTCGCTAAGAAAAAGCTGCTGACAATGGAAGACTTGAACGGAGAATACTTGCTAATGCCTATTCGAGAAGTATCCTATGAATTAGACGCATTCCGAAATGATGTATTGAATCATTATCCTACTACTCATATCATAGATTCTCCAGGCTATGAATTAGATACCTTTACTCAGTGTGAGATGAACCCATATGTACTTATTACACAGCCAGTATACTCAGATATTCATACAAATCTGGTTACGATTCCTCTAGAAACAAACTACACCCTACCATATGGTTTGATATATTCCAATAATCCGACTATGGCAACTGAAAAATTTATACGTGTTGTTAACGAAATCACAGCCACCGGTATAACCGGTGGTTTGCTGTGTCCCCTATAAGGGGATAT
>CAJMQE010000099.1 GCA_905215405.1 uncultured bacterium | reverse complement strand
AAAAAGTAAGAAAAAGCGAGTTAACAAGAGAAAAACTAAGATAATTATGGGAGGTTAACTATGACAAAGAATTTAATTATTTATTATTCAAGAAAAGGACAGAATTACTGGAATGGCAGTATCAAGAATCTGGAAAAAGGCAATACAGAGAAAGTGGCTGAATTTATTCAGGCGGCAGTCGGTGGTGATTTATTTGAAATTGAGACAGTGAAAGAATATGATCCAGATTATTATGTCTGCATCGAAGATGCAAAGGCAGAATTAAAGGCGCAGGCAAGGCCGGAACTGAAGCATTACTTAGCGCAGATAGAGGAATACGACAATGTATTTGTTTGTGGACCATGCTGGTGGGGAACATTTCCTATGGCGGTATTTAGTCAGCTGGAAAGGCTGGATTTTACAGGGAAAAAGGTAAGAGCAGTTATGACACATGAAGGATCCGGACTTGGAAGTTGTGAAAGGGATCTGGTGAAAATATGCAAGGGAGCAACGATTGGCAAAGGTCTTGCGGTGCATGGAGCAGATACAGATAAGGCAGAAAGTACGGTTGCAACTTGGGCAAAACAAAACTAGAAAAAACGAGACGGCACAGAGAATGGTAGTCGCAGGCATACGGACTGGCAGATCATGCTGAAGCATAAAACGATAAATATGGTAAGATAAATAAAGGAAGAAAGAAGAACTGAGGGCAGGTGAGAAAATTGTTATTAAAGCAAATGCAATATTTTGTTTCCGTGGTGGAATGCAATAGTTTTACCGAGGCAGCTGAAAGAAACTACATATCCCAGTCTGCAATATCCCAGCAGATCATGGCCTTGGAGAGTGAGCTTGGTATTAAACTTCTGGTCAGGAAAAATAGAAAATTTTCATTGACACCGGCTGGAGAATATTTTTACAGAAAATCACTTGGGGTACTGGATGAGGCAGAACAGATTAAAAAGCAAGTAGTGCGCATCGCGACGCAGGAGCAGACAGAGATCCGCGCAGGGTATCTATGTTCCAGCAGGACAAAAGAGTTGTCTGAGGCACTTGCACTGTTCGAAACAACATATCCGGATATACAGATAACCCTCGAGAAAGGAAATCATGAAGAACTGTTTCGCCGGTTGCAGGAAGAACAACTCGACTTTGTGATAAATGATCAGAGAAGGGCATTTTCAGATGAATTTGTTAACTTTGAGCTAATCAGTGCTTTTAGCGGAATTATTATCAATAGAAAAAATCATCTGAGTGTGCTGGATCATATAACTGCAGAAGATCTGCGAAAACTTCCCTGTATCCTGGTCGCAGCAAAGGAGCAAGAAGAGATTGAAAAAGAGCATTACAGAACAGTGTATGGAATTGGAGAGGATGTATTGTTCGCAAAGGATCTGGAAGAAGCAGAGCTGCTCGTGGCTGGAAACAGAGGGTATTTTCTTGCGGAAAGCTTTCACAACGGACAGCCACAGAACCGTTTCTTAAGAAATGTACCATTTTACCGTAATGGAAAGCAGATCACAAAGCAGTACTGTATCTTTTGGAAGAAGAGCAATGATCGGCCTATCTTTCATGAGTTCGCCAGGGTATTGCAGGAACAGTTCATACAACGAGCAGAAAATGAGCATGCAGATACTTCATTACCATCTGCGTCTAAATAAAAAAGGGTATTGATAATAGCGTGTATTGTTGAAAATATGTAACTTAATACCAGAATGCCGTGAAATTGCGGTATTCTGGTATTTTATATTCCGGTGCTTATTTTAGAAGAAAAGCGCTGTTATATTGTCCATTTCGCATATACTGTTAGAGAGCAAATGGGTAAATAACATACTATATTTGTAGGAATACTTGTCTTTATGCTGCTTTTGTAATATGATAGTAGGATAAGTGTCACTTTATTACATTAATGGATAACAGAGAGGATTTTGGTGATATGAAAAAAACAGTAATTGGAATTGCAGGAAACATACTCATTATGGATGGTGGAATGTTTCCAGGACTCGAAAGAGACTATGTGAACAGAGATTATGGAGAAAGCATTAGCAAAGCAGGAGCTGTTCCAATCCTTATGACAGTACAGGAAGAGGAAGAGGCTGTAAGAAGCCAGGTAGAAAGAGTAGATGGAATTTTACTTTCAGGTGGATATGATCTGGATCCACAGCTTTATGGGGAAGAACCTATGTGGGAACAGGGATTTGCTTATCCTATGGTAGACCAGTTCAATTTTATGGTTATTAAAGCGGCAAGAGAGCTTGGAAAACCGATTTTTGGAATCTGCAAAGGAATTCAGGCAGTCAACGTTGCATGCGGCGGAAGTCTGTATCAGGATCTAAAAAAGCAAGTAGCTGGATGTATCAAACATGATCAGAAAGCACCTAGACAATGCGGAACACACCAGGTCGAAATCAGTAAAGACAGTTTTCTTGGAGAATGTCTGCCAGAAAGAATACTGACGAACAGCTATCATCATCAGGCAGTCAAAGAAGTTGCAAAGGGATTTCGTGTGACAGCAAAAGCTACAGATGGTGTAATTGAAGGAATAGAGAGCACAGAAGGAAGCTTTGTCTGTGCAGTGCAATGGCATCCGGAAATGATGGCGTCTCACGGAAATGATGATATGCTTCATCTGTTTCAGCATTTTATAGAAAAAGTAGAAGAAAGGAAGGTTCAGTGATATGAATAAAAAAAAGAGTGGAAAATTTGGTCTTTTCAGCATAGTATTACTTGGAATTAATTCTATTATCGGTTCAGGAATCTTTTTAATGCCAGGAAAGGCATATGTATTAATGGGAACCAGCAGTTTGTGGGTATATGTATTTATTACTCTGCTTGCAGGGTCTATGGCGCTTTGTTTTGCCGAGGCTGCAGGATATTTTAAATCCAATGGTGCAGCATATGTTTATGTAAAAGAGGCATTCGGAAATCTGCCTGGATTTGAAGTCGGTATTATGAAATATATTGTACAGATCATCGCTTGGTCAACAATGGCCGTCGGATTTGTAACCGCTCTGTCAGCAATCTGGCCGGCAGCAGGAAGTGGAATGGTCAAAAATGTGATTGTTATCATTATTCTTGCAGGTCTTGGTGTTGTAAATTATGCCGGTGTCGATCTGACAAAATACATAAATAATATTGCTACAGTAGGAAAGATGATTCCTTTGGTTTTATTTATTGCAGTGGGAATCTTCTTTATCAAAGGTGGAAATTACACGGGTTCTCCAGTAACTGGTTTTACAGTAAGTACTTTTTCTGAAACAGCGATCCTCGTATTTTATGCATTTACTGGATTTGAATCTATTGCAACTGCATCAGAGGATATGGAAAATCCTAAGAAAAATATTCCAAGAGCAATTGTGATCGCAATTTGTTCTGTTTCTGTAGTATATTTCCTGATTCAGTTCGTCAGCATTGGTATTCTTGGAGCAACTCTTGGAGAAACCAAGACACCTGTTGTTGATGCAATGGCAAAGACACTGCTTGGCTCAGCTGGTGGCGCAATTGTTACAGCTGGTACACTGATCTCAATTGGTGGAATTAATATCGCACAGTCTTTCTATGCACCTCGTGGTCTGATGGCATTGGGTGAAACACATATGCTGCCTGAAATCGTATCAAAAAAGACAGCATGGGGAACTCCTGGGGTTGCTATCATAATCACAGTCGTACTGGCAATTCCAGTAGCACTTTCAGGTAGTTTTACAACACTTGCAGCGATTAGCGTAATCTCCAGATTTACACAGTATATTCCAACTTGTCTTTCTATTCTTGTATTTAGAAAACGTGGTATGGAATCTGCATTTAAAGTACCATTTGGTCCAGTAATCCCAAGCGTAGCAACAATTGTAAGTTTATGGTTACTGTTCAATGCAGACAGAATGAAACTTCTGATCGGTCTTGGCGCTATGGTTGTCGGCGTTCCACTTTATTATCTGATCGTTTATTATAATAAGAAACATGGATATGAATTTAAAAAGGTAGATTAATATGGATATACGGGAACTGCGTTATTTTCTGGCAGTTGTCAGAGAACAGAATATTACAAAGGCTGCAGAAGTACTACATATAACGCAGCCGACCCTGAGTAGACAGATGTCACAGCTGGAGCAGGAACTGGGCACACAGTTATTTGTACGTGGCCGTGTTCTCACGCTGACAGATGCGGGAATACTTCTGAGAAGGAGAGCAGAAGAGGTTGTGGATCTGATGGATAAAGTACAGGGAGAGTTTGCGGAACCGGAAGATATCAGCGGACTGATCTCAATTGGAAGTGGAGGGCTGGCTTCTTCAGAAATCCTGACACAGGCGATGCGCTTGTTCTACAAACAATATCCAAGAGTGCGATTCGATGTCTACACCAATAGTGCAGAATTCATTAAAGAACGCATGGATAAAGGAATACTGGATTTTGGTCTGTTGCTGGAACCAGTTGAAATAGAGAAATATGAGTACATCCGTTTGCCTGACAAGGAAAAATGGGGTATCTTTATGAACAGGAGCCATCCACTGGCACACCAGAGTGTGATCACAAGAGAAGATCTAAAGGGTGAGCCCCTGATCACAACAAGTAGAAGCTCGATTCAGAAAGAATTGGCAGAATGGTTTGGCAACAGTTTTTCCAGATTGCATATTATTGCAACTTATAACATCATTACCAATATTGCATCCTATATCAATACGGGAGAGGCATGTGCACTGACACTTGAAGGTGCGGTGGGGATGTTTGACCAGTCCAAATATGTATTCTGCCCATTAGATCCTCCATTGGAGATGACATCGGTTCTGGCATGGAAAAAGTTTCAACCGGGATTTAGTGCAGCAGGACATTTTCTGGAATTCGTGAAAAGTATGCCTGAAATGAATAGAAGTATATAAAACATAAGTATTTTACATGTGAAATACAGCAGGATAAAATAAGTGTAACCAGTAAGAACGGTTGCACTTTTTTATTTTGCAGGAAGAACTGAGAATCTATGGGCTGACTTGATTAAAAGCCACCTCGCAGTGGTGGAATAAATAGCAAAAAGAAGGAGACAAAAAGGGAGAATAAAAATATGAATGGTAAGGAGGCTCTTATGAAGAGAATCATAATCCCTGTATGTATTATGATCATCCTGAGCATTCTGCTCACTGCCTGCCAAAAACAGAATATGGCAGTGTCCGGGGATGCGGTAGAAACAAACCAGGAGACTCAAACGACAGAAAATCAGACGGAAGGTGGATATGACTTGAGTAAGAAAGAATTTAAAGTAAGAATTACAGTGGGAGATACCCAGCTGATGGCGACATTGGAAAATAATGCAACAACACAATATCTGGTTCAACAGATGCCACTGACACTTCCCATGGAGGATCTTTATGACCGTGAAATGTGCTATCGGTATGGAGCAAATGCACTGCCAGTAGAACATTTACAGACGGATGCATACGAAGTAGGGGACCTCGCCTATTGGGCACCGGGTGGAAGTGTTGTGATCCTCTATAGACAGAATGGTGAAAAGTTCGAAAGACAGCATCTTGGACACATCGATTCCGGGGTCGATGTGTTTGAAAATACAGGCAATGCAAATGTCACATTTGAACTGGTTACAGAGTAGATGCAAAGATTGTTGTTCTAGGCATAAATATTCCTCCTTAGATGGAGAAATCCACTAACCCCAATAAACACACTATAAAAAAGTGTAAGATCGAATCTTTAGATACAAATTTAAATGGTCAATCAAGAATATAATATTCATTTTCATAGAAATGAATGGAAAAAGGGTTGACTTGAACCTAACTCTAAGTTGTAAACTGAAAATAATCAAATAAGTAGTAACGGAGGTATAGTCAGATGAAATATGATAATAAAGAAGCGTTTGAAAAGGCAGATATGTTTGGTGTAGGTGCACCTAATGACGGATATGCACAGTACTTTACAGGAGAATCCTTTTTAAAACCTTTGACTGAAATTGGAAAATGTCCTGTTTTCCTTGCAAACGTAACATTTGAACCAGGCTGCAGAAACAACTGGCATATTCACCATGCAGATAAAGGTGGTGGACAGATCCTTGTATGTACAGCAGGAAAAGGCTGGTATCAGGAATGGGGAAAAGATCCACAGGAACTGAATCCGGGAGATGTTGTCTATATTGAACCAGGTGTAAAACATTTTCACGGCGCACAGAAAGATACATGGTTCAGTCATATTGCAGTTGAATGTCCTGGTGAGAACTGTAGTAATGAATGGTGTGAACCAGTTTCCGACGAAGATTATGCAAAGTTAAAATAAAAGAAACCGTTGGTCAGAAGAAAATTTTGTAAGGAGGAACAGCAATTGGATTATTATAAAACAGATGCGGAATTTATGGAAAGATTTGATGCTTTCAGAAATCAGGAAGTAGTCAGTGAAGAAAGTGTTAAACTTGATGAAAAGACCAGATACATGGCAATTCTTGCAACACTGCTCGGTTGTCAGGGGATTGAAGAGTATAAAGAAGTTCTGGCAGAGGCTCTGAAAGGTGCAGTGACACCTGTTGAAGTCAAAGAAATTGTTTATCAGGCAGTTGATTATCTTGGAATTGGCAGAGTTAAAGAATTTTTAAAAGTGACAAATGAAATTATGACAGCGGCAGGAATTGAGCTGCCATTACCAAAGCAGGCCACAACAACGATGGAAGATCGTCTGGAAAAAGGTGTGCAGGCACAGGTCGATATATTTGGTGATGGTATGAAAGAATTTTACAAAGGTGGTCATATCAATCGCTGGCTCGCTGGCAACTGTTTTGGTGATATTTATACAAGAACTGGTTTGAATTTAAAGCAGAGAGAAATGATCACATTTTGTTATATCGCAGCACAGGGTGGTTGTGAACCACAGCTTACAAGTCATGCGGCAGGCAATATGAACCTTGGAAATGACAAACAGTTCCTCATCAGTGTGGTATCACAGTGTGTTCCATACATTGGATATCCTAGAAGCCTTAATGCGATTGCATGTATTAACAAAGCTGCAGAAGGCAGATAGAAGGCAGATAGAAGGCAGATAGAAGGCAGATAGAAGGCAGATAAGATAATCTGAGAAATCAAACTACTGGCAGGTAGAGGAGATGGGAAAATGTATAAAAATTGGAAAAAGTATGCATATCGAATTGGCAGCCTTGTCTGCACGCTATTTTTGCTGACGGGTCTGACAGCATGCCAGAATACAGAGCAGAGTTCTAAAAAAAATGAATCCACAGCTGTGCAAAATACGGTAGCGAACAGGAGTGGTGCTTCAGATAATATTATGACGCCGAGTGGTTCAAACAATGGAAATACGGCAGGTGTGCAGGCACAGGCGGGGAATTCAGCTGGCAGCTATCTGACACAGGAAGAGGCGGCTGCAGACCAGAACTTTCAGGTACCGGATGGGTATGATACAGAACGTGCCGGAGTGAAGTACGGATATTATATGGAACACATTTCTTATTATTCGTCAACGATTCAGCAGGACAAGGAATTTGCAGTCCTTCTGCCACCTGGATATATAGAGACGCAGCAGTATCCAGTCATCTATGCATTACATGGTTTTGGCGGAAACCAGGAAGAATGGCAGTTCATTCGTACTATTTATGGGAATATGATTGCGGATGGTCTTGCAAAACCAGCGATTGTTGTCATGCCAAATATGTGGACAGACCAGCGTACATATGAGGAATGTGATGGCTATGAGCAGCGAGCAGCTTATGATAATTTTCAAAATGATCTTGCGAATGATCTGATGCCATATGTTGCATCTCGTTTTCCAGTGAAAACTGGCCGTGAAAATACAGCAATTATTGGACTTTCACAGGGAGGAACAGAATCTTTGGGGATAGGTTTCCTGCTACAGGATCGAATTGGGTATATTGCGTCGCTAGCGCCGTGTCCAGGTGTGATTCCCACAGAATATTACAAAGATACATTTTGGAATGTACCGATGATGGATGATTTTGTGATACAAAATTCAGATACGGCTCCTTACTATATATTACTGACAGTTGGCTCGCAGGATCCATGGGATATTGAATGCACCCAGTATTATGATCAGGTCATGACCAGCAAGGGAATTAACCACGTTTATGATATGATCGATGGTGGAAATCACGATTATAGTACCTGGGCTCCATCTTTTTATAATTTTGCCAAGCGTATATTTTTACAGTAGGAATTAGAAAACTTTAATGATATGAAAAAGAGGAAAGCATTGCTTTCCTCTTTTTTTCATGCATAGAAAGTTTTTAGCCAGATTTTACACAAGATTGCCACAACTTTTTACAAATGCTCATTATGATTAAATGCGTAGTTTTAATAATAGCTAAAAACAAAAATTCAATGAGCAACAAAAACGCTTTTATGAGCAGGAGGAGAAAAACATTGAAAAAAAATTTAAAAGGAATGTTTGCAGCAGCAATGGCATTAACGCTGGCGGTAACAGGCAGTGGCACCTGGTTCGTCAGTGCGGCAAAGGCATCAGATGGAGCACAGGCAACAACAGTCTGTGACAGTACAAGTACCTGGAAATACGTAGATGATGGCAGTGATCCAGCAATGGGAACGATCGCCCAGTCAAAATGGGGACAGTATACAGGCTGGACAAGAAAGTACGGGGATGGCGATAAAGATTCTAATTTCAATGATGATTCCTGGAAAGAAAGTACAGGCGCATTTGCAACGGATGCTACTGAGGGAACGGGTACTGATCTTAATGATGATGCAGCGGCATATTTCTTCAGAGGATATTTTAATGTAGACAGTGCAACGGATGTATATGGTCTGAATCTGAATTTTGATTATAAAGATGCAGCAATCGTATATCTGAATGGACAGCAGCTGACCAGTGTCAATGTACCAGCAGCCGGATACAAGACAGAAGATACAGGCTCAGGAAGTCATAAGAACAACTTAGGATATGGAAGTCTTCAGACGGTATCAGCACCACAAAATGCAAATGTTTCCATGAGGGATGTCAGCGATATGCTGGTAGATGGAACAAATGTTATTTCAGTGGAACTTCATAAGACATCAGCTGAGAGCAATGCATACTTCAAGATGAATTCATTTACACTGAATCCGGACGAGTCAACACTTCCAGAAAGAGATGCATTGAAAGCAAATTCTTTAAATATTGGCTCAGATGCAACTAAATTAAATGTGACATGGCATTCACTTGCAACAAATGGTGGAGTCGTACAGATCGCAAAGAAAGCCGATATGAGTGGCTCAGAATTTCCTGTTAGTGCAGCAAAAGAATATAATGCAACAACAGAAATGACACAGGGAGGCATTTATACAAGTAATAAGGCTGCAATCAGTGGTCTGGAAGAAAATACAGCTTATGTATACAGAGTGGGAAACAATGGTGTATGGTCAGACGTATATACAACGACAACAAAAAGTACAGATTTCTATAGCTTTGCATTTGCAGGCGATCCACAGCTTGGTTCTTCAGGTGATCTGACAGCTGATAAAGATGGATGGAAACATACATTGAATCTGTTAAAGAGCAACTCCTTATTCTCAGATCTTAGCTTCATTCAGGATGCAGGAGATCATGTAGAAGCATTTGCAAGTGAATTACAGTATGATGCATTTTTAAGTAACTATGAAGGCAGTGCATTATATACAATTCCTCTTGCTTCAGCAGTTGGTAACCACGATAACAAAGGAACAGCATATAATACACATTTCAACATGCCAAATGTAAGTAACCTCGGTAATGGTGGTACAGATAGTGCAGAAGGAGATTACTGGTATACTTATGGAAATACACTTTTCATGATCCTTAATTCTAACAACAGAAGTACTGCAGAACATAAAGAATTTATGGAAAATGCAATTGCCAAGAATACAGATGCAAGATGGAAAGTAGTAATCTTCCATCATTCTATTTACAGTACAGCCAGTCATGCAACAGATGCAGATATTCTTGAAAGAAGAACAACACTTGCACCAGCATTAAATGAACTTGACATCGATGTGGTTCTTATGGGCCATGATCATGTGTATACACGAAGCTTGATGATGAATGGAACAGAAGTTCTTGATGAATCTTATAACGCAGATGGTTCCGTTGTAAATGAAGTAACAGATCCAGAGGGTCTTGTATACATTACAGCAAATTCAGCAAGTGGTAGTAAATACTATGAATTTTCTAACAGTTTATCTGGAAATTATGTAGCGGTTAAGAATCAGGAACACACAGCTAATATTACGAAAGTTAACGTAACAGAAGATTCTTTCCAGATCGTTACTTACAGAACCGGAGACCTGAGTATTGTAGATCAGTTTACCATCAATAAGACACCAGTTAAAAATGATGAAACTGACAAAAAAGACGAGGATCAGACAGGTACAGATGCAGCAACTACAGATGCTTCGCAGGAAACAGTAGAGGAAACTCAGACACAGACAGGTAGTGTTTCAGAGGATCAGGCAGAAGTAGAAAGTTCTACAGCAGCTGGCACAAAAGTAACTGTTACATCAGGAAATGGAACAAATGGCAAAGGCTCAACACCTAAGACAGGAGATACATCTCCAGCAGCAAAAGTTGCCATGATCGGAGCAATTGCAGCATTTGTTCTTGCAGGTGCAGGTGCCTATGCTTATAAGACAAAAAAGGAAAATGAGGAATACTAGGGACTGACAGAGGAGAGAGTATTGCTCAAAAGAGCAGAAATCCAGCCTCTATCATGAGTAGAATCATTGTTTCAAACAGGGTGAGTAAAATTAAAAAAATCTGGCAGATAGAAATTCTTAATAATAACAGTCCGAAATGAACAGCAATCGTATTTAAAAGATGCGAAAGCGTAAGTTTGTTCAATGTGAACGAAGAAATCAAAAAGATAATGTAAGAGATGTCGGATGCATGAGAGTGCATCTGACATTTTCTGATATCAACAGAAAGCAGAAATGGAGAGACATATGGGAAGAGTCTTAGCAGCAATCAAATCAAAATGGAATCTAACAGATGTCATACTGGCAGTCTTTATTATCGCATTTAGCGGTATGGTATTTTTCTACAACAAAAATAATCCAATTGATTATACCATGTATAATAGCAGTGCACTTGGTTATGCAAAAGCAAGGGTAATCCAAGTCGTGGAAGATGAATCTAAGCAGGATTCGGTTACTAAAAACAGGTATTATGGTGTACAGAGCCTGAATATTGAAATCTTACAGGGAAAGTATGAAGGCCAGCAGATGGTCATTGATAATTATCTTTCAACAACTCATAATGTAAGACTGGCTACAGGAGATTCGTTTATTGCCTGTATCGACCGTGCTTCGGATGATGAAAATGCTACTATGATTGTTAGTGTGTACAGCTATTACAGAACCCCGTATCTCTATCTGTTTGCTGGAATATTGATGGCAGTCATTGTTATGATAGGCAGAGGAAAAGGCGTACGTTCTCTGATCGGACTTGGGTTTACACTGTATACAGTAATTGGTTTTATGCTGCCATTGATTTTTAAGGGGTATTCGCCTGTTTTTGTCTGCATCCTTGCTGTAATTATGACGACAGCAGTGACGCTTTTTCTACTAAATGGGAACAGCAGGAAGACTTGGGTCGCAACATGTGCATCTGGTGCGGGTGTGATCATATCGGGTCTGATTTTTCTGCTTCTTTCATCATTGATCCATATTTCCGGTTACAATACAGATCAGGCAGAGGCATTGATCTTGATTTCTAAAACAACGGGATTAAAAATAGATGAAGTTCTTTTTGCGGGTATTCTGATTTCCAGTGTAGGTGCAGTTATGGATGTGGGAATGTCTATGTCATCTGCACTTTATGAAATGACACAGCATACCACGATATCGGCAAGACATCTGTTTTTGTCTGGAATTAATATTGGCAGGGATATGATCGGAACGATGTGTAATACACTGATTATGGCATTTACGGGAAGTGCAATTACCGTACTTCTGACATTCTATTCTTATGGAATTACCTATGAACAACTGATGAATTCAGATTATATTGCAGAAGAAATTGCGAGAGGCCTATGTGGTACACTTGGAATTGTACTGACAGTGCCAATATGTACATTGTTATCTGCAGTGGTATTCTGTCATTCTAAAAAAGAGGTTGACGAAACAGAGGAAAAAGATTATAGTGAAGAAAAAGATAAACGAAATTTAATTACAGAGTAAATGTAATAACGTACTGATGCACTAAAATTCCCCAACATGGTTTATCATTGGTATCTATTCTTGATAGGTTCAGTTGGTTTTTGATAGGTTCTTCTTTTGATCGTTTCTGTTTTATTTGATAGTACTGGTGGAATTGCAAATAGGCAGTTCTGCCAGATATTTTCAATTTTAGAAAACGAAACTGGCTTAATCAAGGAAGTTGTAAATATAGGGGATAGCCTTATAGTTTTAAAAGTCTTAATAGTAGAAAGTTCAACTCTATACAATTCAAGTATTGATGGAATACTTGAATTCTTCGAATCGCATATATCTATTAAATCGCATAAATCTTTTAAATCGCATAAATCTTTTAAATCACATATATCTTTTAAATCACATAAAACTTTTATATCACATAAAGTTTACAAAACACATAATCTTTTAAATATCATAAATTTTCGATCACATAAATCTTACTAATCGAGAGAATTTCATAATTCATAGACCTTGATTTTACTGATATTTCAGAACATATAA
>CAJMQE010000098.1 GCA_905215405.1 uncultured bacterium | reverse complement strand
CTAGTATAGAATAAATTAAATTTCTACTATATATTTTGAGGATAATGTATGGTAAAATAGTGTTATCTAAGAAAGGATGAACACTATGAGAAAAACATATCTTCCTCTGTCAGATGAAGACAGAGATTACCTTAAAGCATTATCCAAAAAGAGAACCATTCAGGCACAAGTTGTGGACCGTGCCAGAATCCTTTTATATAAAGCCGATGGAATGACATTCCAGCAAATTGCTGATAAACTTGCCATTAGTACTGCAACGGTACGCCTTTGTATTTCGAAGTTTCAGAAAGGCGGTTTAGATGCTGCACTGTTTGATGTTCAGCGTCCTGGACGTCCATCGGAAATTACTGATGATGCAAAAGCATGGATGATTCATATTGCGTGTCAGAGACCGACAGAACTCGGTTATGCACAGGAATTGTGGACGTTGACCTCTCTCCACAAATACATTCAGAAACATGCAGAAGAAGCGGGATATCCAAGGCTTTCAACCGTTACCAAACCGTATATCCAGAAATTTCTTAAGGAACAGGATATGAAACCCTTTAAAATCAAATATTACTGTGAAAAACGGGATCCTGATTTTGAATCAAAAATGCATGAGGTTCTGTTGGTTTATAAGCAGATTGAAATGCAGTTTGATGAAAATGGTGATCTCATTGTTCCAGACGATTATAAACTGACGATTACGGTATCGTATGATGAGAAACCGGGTATTCAGGCAATCTCCAATACGGCACCGGATTTACGCCCGACATCAGAACATGGGGAAGTATATCGTGATGCAGAATACAAACGTCTGGGAACGCTCTCTTTACTGGCTGGCATTGATTTACTCACTGGAGAAGCAATTCCGTTAGTAAGTGAGACCCATAAGAGTTCTGATTTTATTGAGTTTTTAAAGATACTGGACAAAAAATATCCATCACAGGATACCATCCGGATCATCCTGGATAATCATTCTGCACATACTTCCAAAGAAACACGGCGCTTTCTGGATACTATGCCAAAGGGACGTTTTAAATTTGTGTTTACACCAAAACATGGCTCATGGTTAAACATGATTGAAAGCTTCTTCAGCAAGATGACCAGACAGATGCTTCGAGGAATTCGTGTCAATACCAAACAGGAGTTGGAAGAACGAATTTACAAGTACTTTGACGAAGTGAACCGTGAACCCGTGGTTTATCACTGGAAGTATAAAATGGATGAAATCAGTGAAGAGGAAGCAGTATCAATTTAATATAGCAATTATTTAATATTCGTTATACTAGTCAAGTGGCACTTTCTGATGATGCCAATAAGAGTAATGGTGAAGTATCAACCGAGTCCACAGTTTCAGATGAAATAAATGGCACCACGGAATCCGAATCTAAGATATCGGAGGAAACAAGTGAAAACTCGAAAAATGACGAATCGGAATCGTCCGGTGGAAATGTTAAAGCGGAATCAACAGATAATATAGATGCTTATTATAAGGATAGTAAAATATGCATTTATAATTATGAACAATTAAAACAGATTGGTTCAGATGCTTATATTTACACAGGTGATAAGGATGGACAGATTGGTTCTGGAGAAGTGGTAAAGAGTGAAGGCACAGAGCTGAAATACGGTGCAGATGCTCAGTACATTTTGATGAATGACATCCAGATGAACTCGGAACAGATTTGGTCAGTACCGGATTCATTTACCGGAACTATCACAGGCACGAAACTAGAAGAAAACGAAACACCAACGCTGTATGATAAGGAAACGGATACAATCTACATATACAATCCATATCAGTTGATGGTGCTTGCACAGGAAGAATCTGAAACGGAACCAGTTATGTCGATGGATTATGATGCACCACAGTTTGGTATGGGACAGATGATTTATCCGGATGGAGAAGATCAGGAGTATCTGACTTATAGTAAGTCTCATAATTACGTGTTATCGCAGAAGTTTAATTCGGATAAGCCGGAATTGGTTGCGGATCAATTGACAGAAAAAGCGGCGAATGGAGTTCAGTGGCTAGATGGTGAGCATGCAGATGGAAGAACAAAACCAGGGCAGTTATATGTAGAAGTTTCCGGGAAGAAATATATTCTGATCGGAAATGAGTCACAGTTGCGGGCGATTGGAAGCAATAAGAGCGTAACTCCTAGACTGTATGTTTATTACAAACCGGGTTTGGTAACTGGTCTGTTTGGTGGCAATCCTTTTTACAGTCCTTATTATCCGGGAGATGCGGACCTTGGCCTGGATGCTGTAGCAAAAGAAGGTGCAACTACGCACGGTCTTATAAACCCAAAGCCGGACAATGTCAAAGGAGAAAACTCATATCTATATTATAAAGATAAAACAAACGGTGTAGAGAACGGTAAATACAAGCTGGCGAATGTAAACCTTTCCGACGATAACATTCTTGCAGGTTTGCTTAAAGGCGTAGGTGGTCTTTTAGGGACGTTACTGGGCGGACTTACTGTTGGAACCGGTGAATTTTGTGGAGTCAATGAAAATGGTCTTCCTGACAAAAATATAGATAAATATAAATTAAGGAGTGAATACGGCAATCTTAAATATTCATCCAATGCAAATTACATCATTTTCCGAGATATTGACTTATCAAAGGATGGTGTGAATTCAAATCAAGAAGATGATCTTTGGACGCCACTTATGGTATCGGGAGATATCAAAGGTGCAAAGTTAGCAGATGGACAGGCGACACTTACGGACGGAAATTCTATTTTGGCAACTGGAAGACCTGTAATTTCTAATGTGAATGTGAACCAGACAGAAGAAATGGATGGTTCTAAGTATATAGGAATTGGTTTTTTTGGAACAATTACGAATGAGGTTAATGTAAACAACATTGGTGTCAGTGCCGGAACGGTCTCTGTATCAAACCTGGAATTACGAAATGTAAATGTACAAAATAATACGAATGAACATAAAAACACTCAGACCATAATAAGTGGACTCACATCAGGACTTGGATGGCTTGTAGGTGGTGTAGTTGATTTATTAGTAGGAGTTTTAACATTTGGAAACGTAAACCTGAATTTGAAAGATACATTATCAGCACTTTTAAATGCAAGAGCAAAGGATCCGACGATTTATGCAACAGGTGCATTTGCCGGAAGGCTAGTGGGAGATGTTTCCATTGAAAACTGTGATGTGACAGGAAAAGTCAGTGTTTCGAATATTAATGACCGTACTGGTGGGTTTGTCGGTTATACAGAAGGTGTAACAGAGTATGACGGGTTGTCGAAAGCTCTTGGAGTAACGGTGAATGCATTATCATCATTGTTAAATGCAATTCCGGGACTTGGACTTGGAGATTTGATCACAATTCTTCTGGACAAGGCATTGCCGGTTGGTAGTTTAATTCCTACTGGATACAAAAATGTAAATATTAAAAACTGTCATGTAGAGAATCTGGCAGGAACTATCGGAGCTGCCGGTAAAGATTATGCTGGTGGTTTTGTAGGACAGCAGGTAGGAACAAGAATCTTTGACTGCTCTGTGAAAAACAGTAGTTATTCTGTAACTGCAAAAGAATACGGCGGAGGATTTTCGGGAATCAGCAGAGATGCGGAAATCCGAGGTTTGTTAAGTGATGTAGGTGTTGAACTTATTCGAGTAATGCAGCCACAGAGTATCTTGCTAAATTGCAATCTGACAGAATGTAATGTCTCAGTATCCGGTGAAAATTATCAAGGTGGTATTGTAGGAGCACAGACAAACAGCTATGCAGTCAACTGCGGAGCAAGCGGAAGCATTGCAGTTAAAGCAAGCGGAAGTTATGCCGGTGGTGTGAGCGGTATTTCAACAGTTGGATGGATTACAAACCTTGGAAATAAAGAAGTCAAGGATGCAAGCCTTTTAACAACAGTGAAAGACTTGTTGACGGGTCTTTTGTCGAGTGATCCGGAAAAAGCAGGTATGCTTCTGTCACTTGTAGGAATTGCACCATCAGCAATCCTGGGATGTAACATGGATTGTTCATCTGTTTCAGTTGAGGCTGGTAAGAGTTATTCTGGTGGTATTCTTGGTGGCGGTGATGGCGTCTATATTGCAGAATCCAGTACAGAGTATCTAAATAAACTTCCTTATTGGAAACATGGTGGAGCAGATGCAAGTAGCGTAGCACAAAGAGATAATGTGCTTACAGGATTGAAAACAGTTACGGCAGGTGAAAATCGTGTCGGAGGTATTGCAGGAAGTGTAACAACAGCAAATGTCACAGGACTTTTAAATAATACGCTTGGAATCGGAAACTTTCTTGGATTTACTGTGCATCATGTAACAGTGACGGGAGTAAATGATGGATATATAGTTGAAGCAAAAGAAAATTATGCCGGCGGAGCACTTGGTGAGGCTGTTGGTGGAGATGTGGATACTGTAACATTGAATCAGGTAAAATCTGTTTCGGCAAAAAACAGAGTAGGTGGTTTTATCGGTTGTGCAGGTCCGGGAGATCTGGCTGGTGGAAACGGACTGACTTTGAATCTGTTAGGACTGAACAACTTGCTGAAAGTAGAAAATCTGCTTTCTGTGGCAGAAGGTGTCAGAGTCAAAATCAACGAAGCTCATGTAAATGGCATCGCAGGAGGCATGACTGTACAAGCAACAGGTACAAATTCCAACGGCGAAGTAGTGGATTATACAGCCGGTGGTTTCATCGGAAGGAGTAACAGCTGTGAGATCATTAAGTCCGATGTGAAAAATTTAAAAGAAGTAACAGCAAATGATACAGATGGCTTTGCAGGAGGATTTGTAGGTTCTTCACAGACCGGAGGTCTTGCAGATGTAGCTGGTGAAGCGGATGTCAAGGCTTTGCTAAATGCAAATAAGTTGTTAGGTGCTGTCACGTACTTGCTTCCTTCTTATACAGAGTGCACGGTTACTTATGTTGATAAAGGCGGAGTTGCTGCAGATACAGCTGGCGGTTTTGTCGGAAACTTCCAGAGTGGAACGGTTAACAACCAAGGCGCAGGAGAAGGTAGCTATTATTCTGTCTATAATCTGGATCATGTAAACGGGCAGTCTTATGCCGGAGGCTTTGGCGGAAATGTTTACTCCGGAGCATTGGCAGATGCTGGAGGTGGAATCAGCATTCTTGGAGGAATCACAGGTCTGAATATTAATGTCGGAGATTTACTGAACCTGATTAATGCTTACATTCCATATGTACAGTATGCAGGAGTTAAATCCGATAATGGATTTACGGTTACGGCTAATAAAATCAAATCGGATGATACGAATTCTGGTAGTGCTGGTGGCTTTATTGGTTATGGCAGTGGAGTTCAAGTTAGTCATTGTGATGTAACAAATTTAAAACATACAAAGGTAACACCTCCTAAAGATTTAGAGGGTGAAGATAGTTCAAATTATTTTGGACAGGATAGTACATATGCAGTAACGGGTGCAAGATATGCCGGTGGATATATTGGTTATATGAATATTGGTTCCGCAGCTTCTGTTGGAAAAGGATTGAGCGTACTTGGTCACTCAATAGGAATCAATCATGTGCTGGATGCATTGAATGTCGTTGTTTCTACAATAGAACATTCGAATGTTACAGGAGATGTTGGAGGTTTTGCAGTAAAAGCGACCTGGAAAAATACAGCATCCGATGCCTCAGCAAATGACGTTCTTGGAGATGCAGGAGGTTTTGCCGGAAAGATATCTGGCGGACATATTCAGGACTCTAATGCAAATAACTTCTCCTATATCATTGGACAGATTACAGCCGGTGGTTACGTGGGAGATCTTGAACCCGGAAATGTGGCAAATGTACTTGGCGATACTGGTATCTTAGGTGGTCTTGTTGATGTGTCAGATACATTGGCATCATTAGCGGAGGACTTTGTACCGACGATCAGAAACAGCTCTACGACTTGTGTTCCTTGCGGTGGTGCAGTTCGTGCAGATGCGGCTTCCACAACACAGGTACAACGAGGTATGGCCGGAGGTTATGCAGGGCATAATGAAGGCGGTCATATCTGGGGAAACAATACAAAGAATTGGAAAGGTAAAGCTTATACCGGACCAACAAGTGTCTGCAAAGCAGTCCGGATCCGGTCAGTATACGGAAAAGAAATTGCTGGTGGCTTCACAGGACTTATGGAGTCAGCAGATACGGCAAGTACCGGAAACCTGTCCTTGTTGTGGGGACTGGTAAAAGTAGATAACATCCTGGGAGCTCTTAGTGTTGTCTATCCGACGGAAGAAAATACGGCAGTTTACGGACCACTTGCCTTGATGGATTATGAAACCTGGAATAAATGGGTGGAGTTTGTCGGAAAAAAGGGTGGTTACGGAAGTGATCTTGCGGAGCATGGAACAGTAAGTAATCAGGCTGAACTGGATGCAATCATAGGAAAGTATGCTTACGGATACAATGTTGTAGCAGGAAGAGTCAATTACCGAGATGAGACAAAACTGGCAAATGGCGGAGCAGCCGGTGGCTATGTCGGATCAATGCAGACCGGAACTATTACAAATGGACAGGCTTATCAGGCGAAGACAATTAAAGGGCTTCGATGTGCCGGCGGTTTTGCAGGGGAAATGATAAACGGCGGAGCAGCAAAGCTTGGAGGAGTTGATATCCTCGGTCTTAATCTGCAATTAGGACAAATGCTGCAGGTACTTAATGTATTTGTGCCGGTGATTAAGAAATCTTCGGTAGAGGGTTATCAGAGTGGACTGATTGTCCAGTCAGAAGGTGTAGATGACAAGGATACCTGCGGTTATGCCGGAGGTTATGTAGGAAAACTGATCGGTGGACAGATCTGGGGCGAAAATGATGCACGCTGCAAGGTCACAAAGCTGAGACGAGTTGACGGAAGAAGCTATGTCGGAGGATTTGTCGGAAGCTCCAGACCAGGAAGTGTAGCAACACTGAATCCAACTGCAGGAGAAGGATTGCTCAGCCAGCTTCTGAATAAACTGTTAAGTACACCAGCAGATTTGATAAAAGTATTAAATGCCACAGTCGCAACGATCTGTTATGCGGATGTGGAAGCCTGGGATGACTGGGGAATCATCGTAAATGGTGCTTATACAAGTGAAAGTAATAATACTTCTTATGCAAAAGCGGCAGGAGGATTTGCCGGAAATCTGGAAGGAACTGTACTCGGTAAGAAGGATACGGAAGAGGCAGGAGTTTCTGTACAGAATATCCGTTCCGTAGTCGCAGGTGAATATGCCGGAGGATGCTTCGGTGTTGCTGACGTAGCCGGAGTTGCCAATATCAGTGCAGGAAATGATACCTCGCTTCTTGATAAATTATTAAAGCTTGGAAGAACCGATGTGCTGGATGCGTTTAGAAGTTATGTATATTACGGAACTGTAAGCGGAAGTAAGGATGCTGGTTTAAGTGTCAGCGCAAACACAGCGATAAAATCCGGACAGAACAATCAGGTTACCTATAGCGGAACAGCCGGAGGTTTTGGCGGCTCCCTGTTAAATGGTTCTGTGAAAAACAGCAAAGTAACGAGCTTAAGTAATGTAAGAGGTTTAAACAGTGTCGGAGGATTTGTCGGCTATTCTGGAAAGAGCGGAGTAGTTAAGGCAGACAAGATAGACGTTCTTGGAGACAATACAGGACAGTTACTTGGTGGAGCTCTTGGAGTTATGGACATTTTTGGTTCTCACATTGATGACTGTGCAGTTACAGGAACTGATGATGGTTACACTGTGCAGAGTACAAATGGAGATGAGCAGATTGCCGGAGGATTTATCGGATATGCAAATCTTGCAAGAATGTCGAATTGTACAGCAGGTGACAAGACGAACCAGAAAATTGGACTGAAACAGGTAGCGTCAGGTGGAACAGCCGGCGGCTTTGCAGGACGAACAAGTTTCGCTTATCTTGCAGATTTGAAGTTGGATTCTGGAGCAGTGAATGTAATATTCTCACTTGTTAATAAACTTATAAAGGCATTGTATCTGGATAAAATCCAGGACTCCAATCTTCTGAAGATTAATCTTGGAATTATTAAAGTGGATGCGCTGTATGATGGCAAACTGCTTCATGTAAATCTGCTTGGATTGGATATTTCTGTAGGACTTTCAAAAAAGTCAACGGATAACAATCAACAGACAGACCTTGCAATTATTACGATTGGAGATTCATCCATCAAACTTCCATGCGATGAAAATGGACTTTTGAATGATAATGATGCCAAATCCAATATCAGTGTGAGTCTGATCAAGGCGAATCGAACAAAAATCACAGATAGTAATGTCTACGGTGTCAGTCAAGGATATGATGTCTATGCCGGTGGAGCCGGAAATAACAATGATGGTGATGCTAAAGACGGACGAAGTGGTGGCTTTGTTGGATTCAACGATGAAGGACTTTTGAAGAACAACAACATGTATTACTGTGATGTGGTTCGGGGAACAAAAGATCTTGTTGGACCATTTAGTGGAAAAAGTGAACTGGATACGGTATATGACTTCAATAGCCAGGAAAAGGTGGAAGGCGAAAAGAACAATTATCGTATTTATAGAAAACTGGATCAATCATTAGATCAAATTGAAAAGAATAACAGTATCTTGAACAGCAGTCATGAAAAGGATGATGCAAGCGGATGGGATATTTATACAATAGGACACATGAATCCGGTAAAGACCTTTGAGACTTTAAAGAATGCTGTTCTGGCAAGCAAGAGTGATTCAGTGAAAGCAGATCTTAATGCCTATGAATCACCAGCAAAAGCAGTATTGATGGCAGATACTAAAACAACATTGAACACGGGAGATAGTGATACACCGGAACCATCCGAGTCACAGGATCCATGTGATGAGAACATCAAGCTGACGATCAATAAAGTTTGGAAAGATTTAAACAATTTTGATCATTCAAGACCAAACAGTATTACGGTAACAATATCACGTACTTGGAAAGATAAGGCAGGAAATGAAACGACAGAACCAGTACCAGGTTACGAGAGTTACAAAATAGAAGGTTCTATCGATAAATCTAAATGGCAGGAGGTGATAAAGGAACTCCCGGCATACAAGACAGATGGAGATGAAATTTATTATTACACGTATTCCATCACAGAAGCAAAAGTGGATGGTTATACAACAACGATAGATAAATCGCAAGATGGATTTACCTTCACAATAACTAATAGACATTTCCCAGGTCTTCCGGATACCGGAGGATACGGAAGCTATTTGATTTACCTGATAGCTGTTCTGCTTTTCCTGGTATATTTCGTAATGAGATATAAAAAATGCAAGAAAAATAAAAAAGCAGAAAAACTATAAAAAAAATTCTCAAGAAAAGGAGATAAAGGACATGAAGAGAATGAAAAAAATCATGGCATTAATGCTGGCAGCGATTATGATGATGGCTATGTCTGTCACAGCATTTGCCGCAGAAGGAGCAACACCAGCAGCTGCTGGAGCAAACACGCTTACCGTTAATGTGAAATCAGGAGCGGGCGTTCCGACACAGACACTCAAAGATCAGACCATTTATCTGTACAAATTATTTGATGTGACAGAGTCTGGTACAACAGGATCAAAGAACTATGCATATACAGTGAATACAGATTATAAAACAGCACTGGTAAGCGTATTAACTAGCTTAAGGACATCAGTTCCAACAATTCCAGAAGTTACGGAATCTTCTACAGATGAGCAGTTCTCAAAAGCTGTAGCATCTCTTGAGACAGCAGGTAAAGTTCAGGATTTTGCAAACGACTTTACAACATACGCATTGACACATAGTCCTAAATTAGAAGCTACAGCACACTCTGAAAAACTTGGAGATGTAACATCTTATAAATTTACAAGCTTAGATGCAGGTTACTACTTAGTATATGTAACTGGTGGAAAATCTATCCAGTCTTCTTTGTTAACAGTAGATAATGAGCATACTACAGTAGATTTAAAAACAGAAGCACCAAGCATTGAGAAAATAGCTAATAAAGAAACTGTAAATATCGGTGATGTCGTAACATATACCGTAAAAGGTTCTATCCCGGATACAACAGGATATGATCAGTATCAGTACATTATCCACGATGTATTATCCAATGGTCTTGATTTTGTAAATGATGCAACAGGAACAGCTCTTAGAGAAGGTGCTACAACAGTTAATGTAAAAGTGGCATTCGGAGAAGGTGTTACAGATGCAGGCACAGCACCTGCAACAGCAACACTTTCCGGTGAAGGCAACAGACAAATGGTCCTTGATTTATCTGAATGGGTAAGAACTAATCAGGCAAACAACAAAGGAAAAGAATTCACCGTTACATATTATGCAAAAGTGAATAAAGCCGCAGTTGTAACAGAAAAGAACAGTGCTCATTTAGAGTATGGTAATAACCCAGGTGAAACAACAACTACAACACCGAGTGAAGCAAAGACACCGACCTATCCGTTAGATATCTTAAAGGTAAAAAAAGATAGTACCCCAGAAGAAATCTTAGCAGATGCACATTTTACTTTGTACGCTTCAACTACAGAAGGTGCAATTGATGAAAGCAAGCCTATTAAAGTAACAAAAGATGCTGAAGGTAAATATTCTTATGCAGCTGATCAGAACGCAGCGGATGCTACAGATGATATGGTAACAGTTGAAAGTAAAATTGATGGACAGGGATACAACTTACATATTAACGGTCTTGCAGCAGGAACATATTATCTGAAAGAGACAAAGGCTCCAGAGGGTTACAATAAACTGACAGATGCTATTAAAGTTACCATCACAAAGAGCACTACTGCGAATGAGAATGACTGGACTCTTACTGTAGATAAAGGAACGGTAGATGGCAAAATTGTCAAAGTCGAGAACAGCACTGGTTCCCTCCTTCCATCCACAGGTGGACGTGGAGCAATTGCATTTGCTGTAATCGCAGCTCTTCTTGTATTCGGTGTAGCAGTAAGCTTCATCCGTGACAAAAGAAAAGAAGCATAATAGTTTTACCAGAGATATAAGATAAGATTTAAAGAATGGGCGGTTATCTTCCACGGAAGGTAACCGCAATTCCAAGTATAACAACAGGGAGAATGAAATGAAGAGTAAGGAGAAAAAAAGGAAGATAACAATAAAAGATATGATTCGTCTGATCGTGCTTTTGGTTGCATTCTCCGTATTGTTATATCCAACGTTCAGTAGTTATCTGAATGAAAAGAATGGCTCCAAAGTGGTATCCTATTATGATGAGGAAAGCGTAAAGTTGAGTAAGGCAGAAAAAGAGCAGATGTTGGAAGATGCGAGAGCATATAATCAGGAAATGCTGGGGAATATCGATCTGATCGACCCATTTTCACAGGAAGATACGGAAATAGATGCTCGTTATGAGAGTTTGTTAAATGTAGACGGTTCCGGAATGATGGGATACATACGTATTCCTAAGATTAATATAGAACTTCCAATTTATCATGGAACAAGTGAAGCAGTTCTGCAGGCAGGTGTCGGACATTTCTGGGGTACATCTCTTCCGGTTGGTGGAGAAAGTACACATACAGTTCTGACTGGACATAGAGGTCTTCCGACAAAAACGCTATTTACCAATATGGATAAACTGGAAGTAGGGGATATTTTTTACATTAAGGTTTTAGATGAAACACTGGCATATCAGATTGATCAGATATTAACAGTTTTACCGGAAGAGACAGATGGGTTATCTATTGAACCAGGCAAGGATTATGCAACACTTGTTACTTGTACACCATTTGCAATCAATACACACAGACTTTTAGTACGTGGAGAGAGAATACCTTATGAAGAGGCAACGAAGCAAGAGCCGGATACAAATATAAAACCGGAGTTATCTTTTACTGCTAAAGTGCTGATTGTAACAATTATAGTAATTTTTATAGGGTTGCTGATTGCTGTAATTTATAGTATACGAGATAGAAAAAGGAGGAAAGTAAGGTGCGAAAGAAGATAAGAAGTATTCACATTATTTTATTCGTTATGCTTTTTCTTGTCGGTAGTTTTATAAATATTTCAACAATTCATGCTGAAGCAGGAAGCAGAACAGGAAGCATTCAAATTATCTACAAAGGGAGAAATAGTTCGGATAAAGAAGTAGCTCTTTCCGGAGCAAAGTTCTCGATATTTCCAATTCAATATATGAAAAATGATGAGCTGGTCTGGGAAAATGGTTTTAAAGATTCAGGGATATCATTGCAAGATACCAGTGCAGAAGCAAGAGAAAAACAAGCAAAACAATTGTATGCATTTGCGAAGGAAAATGATATTTCAGGCTTAATGCAAGAAACAGATAGTTCGGGACGCACGAGTTTTGGAGAATTGGATGAAGGAATTTATCTGATTGCACAGATTGGAAATGTGGAAAGTGGTACAGATAAATTTGAATCTGCTCCATTCCTTGTTAATATACCATCTGAAATTAATGGGAATGTAGAATATAATGTAACGATAGAGCCAAAAGCTGAATGGGTTTCACCAGAAACACCACCGAACAATCCAGATAAGCCTAAGGATCCGACACCTTCAAAACCGGATAAGCCAAATCCTATTCAGAAAATAATAAATACGGTAAAAACCGGAGATACAACAAATATAGTTGCATGGTTTTTAATAGCGATTGTTAGTCTTGGTTTGATTATAGGATTCTGTAAAAAAAGAAAAATGAAGTAGCTATTATTTAAAGAAAACTGATCCATTGCGGTGGAATCAGTTTTCTTGTGTTATATAGTTTAAAACGTTTCTAATATTAATGTTGAAGTGGTGGTGCAATGGTACGATTGATATCGTTGTTTGATATTTGAGGAGCATTGAGCAGTGCTGTGAAATTCTGCTGGATGATATCTAGTATAACGAATATTAAATAATTGCTATATTAAATTGATACTGCTTCCT
>CAJMQE010000097.1 GCA_905215405.1 uncultured bacterium | reverse complement strand
AGTAGAGGCTTATAGCCTCAGTGCAAACCACCCGTTTGACGGGTGGTACTGATTCTTTTTTAAAACGATTCTTAAAGCTCTTCTTAAAGTTCATCTTAAAGTTCATCTTAAAGCTCTTCTTAAAGCTCAACTTACAGCTCTTCTTAAAGCTCATCTTACAGCTCTTCTCAAAACCCTTCTTCAAACTCCTCTAATAACGCGTGTTCCAACTCTTTTCACAGGTATTTTTCCAAGGCTATATTAATGCAGGGAGTATAGTGGTTATTGCCAGATCAAAACGCAGGTTATCTGATAATGATAAAATTTATCGAAAACTGCATTGACAACATATACCCCTATACGTATAATTTTACTTATACCCCTATAGGTATAGAAAAGGAGAGAAGATGAAAAAACTAATAGAAAAAGTAGAATGGCTGATACATCTGGGTGGGACCAGAAGAGATATTATCTTTCTTGTAATCTCAGGAATTGCATTGATCTTTAGTATTTTTGAGCCGGTGAAGCTTCCATTTAATACAGCCTGGATAGCAATTGTATTATGCGGGGTGCCGATTATTCTTGAGGCCATCATCGGTCTTGTTACAGAATTTGATATCAAAGCAGATGTGCTGGTATCTCTGGCACTGATAGCATCTGTTGCTACTGGTGAAAATTTTGCGGCTGGGGAGGTCGCATTTATTATGCAGATCGGTGGATTACTGGAAGAACTTACAGTCGCCAAGGCCAGAGCCGGAATTGAAAAACTGGTTCACCTGACGCCACAGACAGCACGTATTCTAAGAGAGGGAAAAGAATTCGTGGTCCGTGCAGAAGAGGTTATCGTTGGAGATGTGTTAAGGATACTTCCTGGAGAGACGATTCCTGTTGATGGTGTTGTCCTATCAGGACAGACGGCAGTTAATCAGGCTGTTATGACTGGAGAATCCATGCCGGTGGATAAAATCCCTGGGGATGAGGTATCATCTGGAACAGTGAATCAGTATGGCGCATTTGAGATGAAAGCGGTAAAGGTCGGTGAAGATAGTTCTATTCAGAGAATGATCCAGCTGGTACAGACAGCAGATGCGGGCAAGGCAAAAATTGTAAGTATCGCCGATCGATGGGCGACATGGATCGTAGTAATCGCATTGACAGCAGCTGCACTGACATGGCTCGTTACCGGTGAATTGATTC
Organism: uncultured bacterium; assembly: GCA_905215405.1. Taxonomy (GTDB): domain Bacteria; phylum Bacillota; class Clostridia; order Lachnospirales; family Lachnospiraceae; genus CAJMQE01. The sequence goes on along the minus strand of CAJMQE010000097.1, from coordinate 11,944 downwards.
GGTCAGTGACCATTCTGGTCGTATTTTGCCCATGTGCGCTGGTACTTGCAACACCAACAGCAATTATGGCTGCAATAGGAAATGCAACAAAACATGGATTCCTTGTCAGACAGGGAGACGCATTAGAAAGACTTGCAGAAATTACAACGATTACATTTGACAAGACGGGTACCCTGACCTATGGGGCACCGAAAGTGATCGCGATTCAAAGCTGTTGTCAGGAATATACAGAAGAGCAGATTTATCAGATGGCAGCAAGTGCAGAACAGCTTTCGGAACATCCGCTTGGCAGGGCAATTTTAAAAAGCTATAAACAAAAAATGGGACAGAATACAGAGAATCTGTCTACAGTCGAAGAATTTTCTATGATTCCAGGGCGCGGAGTCAGTGCGCGGATCGATGGACATTATGTGTTGGCAGGAAATGAGAAAATGATGGCGGAAAATCGGATCACTGAGAACGAGAGGCATCAAAATGAGAGAGAACAGTATCTGGAAAAGGGCTGTACGGTGATCATGCTCTCAGTAGACCAGATAATGTGCGGGTATCTCGTGCTTTCAGATACCATTCGTGCAGAAAGTAAAGGAATGATTGCAGCTCTTAGACAATTTGGGACAGAACCTGTACTCTTGACAGGAGATCACAAAAATGCGGCAAGAACCATTGGCGATGAACTTGGTATTACAGATGTGAAAGCTGACTGTCTTCCTGAAGACAAACTGAAGACGATTGCAGAACTGCAAAAGAAAGGCCAGAAAGTCTGTATGATCGGAGATGGCGTGAATGATGCGCCGGCACTCAAAAAAGCGGATGTCGGTATCGCGATGGGCGGAATCGGTAGCGATATTGCAGTAGATGCTGCAGATATTGCACTGGTAGATGATGAAGTAAAAGAACTGCCACATCTGATTGCACTTTCGAAGAGAATGATGGCAACCATTAAGCTGAATCTGACATTTTCCATGGGACTTAATTTCCTGGCTATTATTCTAGCCATTACAGGGGTATTGAATCCAGTGGTCGGCGCGCTTGTGCACAATTGCGGATCCGTGCTGGTAATTGTAAATAGTGCGGTACTTTTGAGATGGCACAGAAAAGAAAGATAAAATATTATTGTGTGAGCTCAATTGCCATAAGATAAGTTCATTACAGCCATTTTGAGCCCCAGTTACGCATTTCCAGAAATACTTTTTGAAAATCCTGTCCTTTGGATGTTAAAGAATATTCCACTGTGACTGGAGTTGTGGGAAGAACTGATCTTAAAATAACCTCGTTCTTTTCTAATAGTTTGAGAGAATCAGCGAGAGATTTTGTGCTACAGCCAATTGCTTTATTAAGTTGATTAAATCGCATTGGACCATCATAGAGCTCTCCCATGATCAGAAATGTCCACTTGCCACTAAATATTTCCATGATTTTTCGTATTGATTCTACACAGATTGTATCATTTGTTGCTGACATATGAGCAACCTCCTACTTTACTTTATTATACTAGGTGAAAAAAAAGTGCGTACTTTACATTTCACACTTAGTATATAAAATAAAGTATATCATACAACTGGAGGTAATAAAAGATGAAAACAATGTTGGTTACAGGTGGAACAGATGGAATTGGAAAAGGTGTTGTCCTTAACTTTTTGCATCAAGGATATGAGATTATTGCAGTAGGAAGTTCCCTTGATAAGGGAGTGAAACTGATGGAGGAAGCAAAAAATATTGGTAAAGAATCCAGTCTTCATTTTGTTCAGGCCGACCTCTCCTTATTAAGTGAAAATAAGAAGGTTGTGGAAACACTCGAAAATCAATTTGACCATCTGGATGCATTGGTAATGTGCGCAGCATGTTTGAGACCGCAGGAGTCCTACAGAGAGACGAAAGAAGGGTTTGAATTTACATTTGCACTGTACTATTTGAGCAGATTCTATTTATCTTATCATTTACAGGAGTGCCTGAATCAGTCTGAAAATCCTGTCATAGTAAATGTTGCAGCACCAGGAATGAAAGGTACCGTGAATTGGGATGATATACAGTTCTCAAAAAAATATGACGGACAAAAAGTACAGTTTCATGGAAGTCGATTAAATGATCTTCTGGGCGTTCAGTTTACAGAATATGATTCCCTACATAAAATAAGATATATTTTGTTCAACCCCATGGCAGCGAGAACCAATGGTGCAAAACAGATGGCATCTGGAAATCTTATAATGAAATTAATGATGAAACTCTATTACAAGTTAAAGGGAAAAGACGCAGATGAGATAGCCGAAATGATTGTATACCATATGGAACATACGAAAAAATCAGGATTGTATGCGTTTATACTGGATAAAGCAGTAGACCAGTCAATGGATACATTTGATAAGAAAAATGCAGAAAGACTCCATGCGATTACAAAGGAGTTCATTGCAGACAGAAAGGTTGGCTAATAAGGTCAGATTATGTCGAAGACATAAGGTTGACATAAAAAATGCGACTAAGATAAAATGAGTACATATCAGTAAGGGACAACCCCGGCGATTTTCGACGGGAATGTAAGGGCAACGTCGAGAGGGGAAGGAGAACGACCTTGAAGAAAATCTTATTTGTATGTACATTTGTTTTAATCGCTGTGTCAGGATTTATTTTCTATTATTATTCTGCATTTCTGAATAGCAGGAGCTGGGAATCCTGGGGAGAATCGGCTTATGCAGTAAAATTTTATCTTACAGAAGATATGGTAGAAAATAATCAGAAATTAGGGGACGAGCTGATACAAAACGCGGACGAACATGGAGTCAATATTATAAAGACCAGCTACATTTCTAAGCAGAATGAAAGTAGTATAAAAAAAGGTATTTATATGTGTCAGTCTGCAGATCGTGAGCTATTGCTGTTACTGACGCACGGACAGACATTTGACCTGCGTAACTTAGAAGGAGAGCAGAGCTTGTCAACGCAGGCAGGAGAGTACCAGGTATTTGACCAGTTTGCGGATGATTATGTAGAATTTATGACTCTGTCTGCATTATGGCAATTATATGGGGGAAAGGGTGAATATATGGCAATCCCATCGTCGGACAGTCAGGGACAGAATACAGGTGAGGTCGATACATTTATCGATGAATTATGTAGTAATCTGGGTATTTCAAGGGATCAGCTGACCACGAAGACCTCTTTTGAGGCAATCTCTATGAATTCTATGGTTTATATATTTACAGTGTTGTTTATTCTTGTATTTCTCTTTTTTGTATTTGCAAATGTTCTGTACACGGTCAAGGCAAGTAAAAATATAGGTATTCAGTTACTCAATGGATATGCGGCCAGTAGTATCTGGTGGGAACTGATAAGACCAATACTTTGTGGAAGCGTGCTTATGCTTGTGGGAATTGATTTATTGATAGGAATTTTGGTGAGACCGTACTATCCGAAATTTATCATTGCATTAGTAGGAATTCATCTTGGTGTAATTGCAATGATCGTCCTCTCTTCGTTGCTCTCATATGCGTATATTAAGCGCCAAAGGTTAAATGAACTGATTAAGGGCAGAAAGAGAATAAAAGGTATCACGGAGTTGTCAAAGTTGGTACAGCTTGCATTTGTAAGCTGTGGAATTATCATTATTATGGCAATTGCAGGTAGTAATCATGAATTGATTACCATTGGTAAGCAGCTGAAAAAATGGCAGCCGTATCAAAGTTTCAAAGTACTGGAGCATATGTCGGTAGGGGACGACCTGGATCCTATGACAGGTGAAACCAAGAATCTGGAGATAGATTGTGCAAATCTATATGATGTTTTCAATGAAAATGGGGCACTGTATTTCTCTACGAAGAAACTTTCTGCAAGTTCTTTGACAAAGTACGATCCTGAGACAGGCGCGCGTCAATTTAGGGATTATGTGCCACAGAAGCTGAGGGAGAATCCAATTTCACTGGAACTTGTTTCTACAAATGTCAATTATCTGAACACCTATTCTCTGTATGATGAGGAGGGAAATAAGATCAGTATTGATAATGAATCCTCAGATACAATTATTCTGTTACCGAATAATAACAGCTACGATGCGGAACTTGTTGAGGACCTGATCGTAGCGTTTAATAGAAGCGAAAATGATGCAATCAAATCAAAATACGGAGAACAATATGCAAAGGAAAGTACGACTGAATCTACTCAGATCATTTATTATGATCCACAGGTTTCATTATTTGATCTAAACATCGAAGAAAATGAGACGGAAAGAAATCTAAGCAATCCAGTTATTAAGGTGTTGACGAATCAGAATATAAGCTTCTTTGATAAGGCGAAAACGCAGCTTTTAGGACTGAAATCTCCGATAAAACTGCCGGAATCAATGGGCGAAGAGCAACTAGAGCAGATCCTGTTGGAAAATCATCTGGATGATAACCGATTTAGATATGTCAGCATTGGTACTTATTTTGCCAATAAACAGTATGTTCTGCAACAGCAGATCTCTATACTGGCGGTAATATATCTTATTCTTTTTCTACTGTCCATATTTATCGCAAGTCAGGAAGCAGCTTTATATTTTGAGTCCAGGAAAAAGTTGCTTACGGTTAAGACAACGTTTGGATATTCTTATCTGGAGAGACACAAATGGCGGATGATGGTTGATGTATCCGTGATTTTGGTGAGTGTCATAGCAGGAATTATATTAATCAGACCGGAGCTAAATAGTATGAATCTCATCATGATCGTGGTATTTATTATAATCAATGTAATGACACAGATGTTCATTTCAAAAGAATTGAGAGAAAAGTGGTCAATTCCGTGCTTAAGGGGGCGTAAAAATGGAGAAGCAGATAGAACTGAATCATATTGTCAAGGCGTATGGTGCACGTAAGATCTTTCAGGATCTGAATATATCGATTGAAAAAGGAGAACTTGTCGCAATTGTAGGAAAATCAGGAGAAGGCAAAACGACTTTATTGAATATTATTGGGGGAATCGAACCATTTGACAGCGGAGAGCTGATCGTGCAGGGAATAAAAAATCCGGCGGTGGATAAAGCATCTGGAATCAGATTATTGCGTAGTGAGGTATCTTTTTTATTCCAGAATTTTGCGCTGATCGATGAATGTAGTGTTGATAAGAATCTGGATCTGGCATTGAAATATGTGAAACAGGACAGAGCAAGGAAGGAGAAGCAAAAAGAGGATGTGCTTGAAAAGGTGGGGCTGATAGGATACCGGAACAGGCCTGTATATGAACTTTCTGGAGGGGAGCAACAGCGGGTCGCAATTGCGAGAGTGATGCTAAAACCGACTTCTATTTTGCTGGCCGATGAACCTACGGGAAGTCTGGATATAGAAAACCGGAATCTTGTTGTTTCTCTTTTAAAAGATTTAAATAGTCAGGGAATAACAGTAGTGATTGTCACGCATGATGAATGGGTAGCAGCGTGCTGCAGTAGAACAATCATAATCTGAAATTGTATCTGTTGGGCAAAGAAGAAAAAGTAATAAGTAAATAGGGATTGAAGGAAACGATAATACTAGAAGGTATACAGTCTTTGATAGTATTATCGTTTTTTTATAGTTAAAAGTATTCCTCCAGGCTATAAAAATAATGAAAAATATGAATTGTACAAAAATAAAAAATTAGCATATGCTATGTGTATAGTACAAAGCGCTAAGGTACAAAAGAAAAGGAGAATGTATATGGCAAACTATATTAATTTAGTTTCTATTATTTTTTTATTAGTAGTTGTAGCAATAGGTTTTATAAAAAAATGTAACATTGGTATTTTAGCAATTGGGTCAGCTTTAGTGCTTGGACAAATTGGAGGACTGAGTGGTAATGAGATCTTAGCTGGATTTGATGCCAAACTTTTTATCACATTGGTAGGGGTATCGTACTTATTTAGTTTGGCACAGGAAAATGGAACATTAGAGTTAGTTGCAAAGAAATTGATCGCACTCGCAGGGAAGAAAACTTATCTTGTACCAGTAATTATCTTTCTTGTATCTGGTATTTTATCAGCAATTGGACCTGGTAACATTCCAGTAGGAAATCTTATGACAGTTGTTGCTGTCACAATCGCTGTAAGCATGGGTGAAAATCCATTGTTATTCGCACTCGCTGCAAAAGTAGCAGCAAATGGTTTTACATTATCTCCATTAACACCAGCAGGTGTATTAATGCAGAAGCTTGGTGAAGATGCAGGATATACAGATTTTATCATGCCAATCATGTGGAACGGTATCATTTGGGCAACGATCTTAATGATCGGTTTCTGTGTTTACTATAAGATCTGGAAAGTAAAACCACGTCAGGTTGATCTTACAACAGAAAATGATACATTAAAAACTCAGAAATTAAATGGAAAACAGTGGGTAACGATCCTTGGTATCGCCGTAATGGTAGTTATGGTCGTTGGATTTAACTTCAATGTTGGACTTGCATCATTCTTTGTGGCAGCAATCCTTGTTATTTTAGGTGTTGCAAATGAAAAAGGCGCTTTAAAGAACGTTCCATGGGGAACTTTACTTTTAATCTGTGGTGTTGGTGTCTTAATGAATGTAGTAATCAAATTAGGTGGTATTGATCTCATCTCTGATACATTACTTTCAATTATGACAACAAAAACAGCAGCACCAATTATCTCAGTTACAAGTGCAATTTTATCATTCTTCAGTTCAACAACAGGTGTTGTTATGCCATCAATGATTCCTGCAGTAGCATCTATTAATGATTCATTAGGATTAGGTGCAGCCGGTTTTACATCATTATCAAGTGTTGTTATTACATCTTCACTTTCAGCAGCGTTCAGTCCTGCATCAACAGGTGGCGGATTGATCCTTGCAGCTTATATGACAGCATCAAGTTCAAAGAACAAAGAAGAAGAGCAGAACAAGTTATTTGGTAAATTACTTCTTATCGCAGTTATCTGTGTGCTTGTAAATGTAGTCTTATCAGCAGTTGGCGTATACGGAATCGTGAAATAAAAAATCGAAAATTAGAATTGAGCAATACAAAATTAGAATTAAGCAATATGAATCGAGAGAAAAAATAATTTCGTATTACAAATCATGAAATACAAAATTAGAAGATACAAATCTCAATTTATGAATCGGGAAATAAAAGGAGAAATATATGAATTTAAATAATAAGATCCCTTGCTCCATTATCAGAAGTGGAACAAGCAAAGGTGTATTCTTTTTAGAAAAAGATCTTCCAGAGCTGGAAGAATCAAGAAATCAGATCCTTTTAGGAGTTATGGGAAGCCCTGATCCAAAGCAGATCGATGGACTTGGTGGAGGAACATCAGTAACCAGTAAAGTGGCAATTATATCAGCATCTGAAAGAGATGATGCAGATGTAAATTACACATTTGCACAGGTTTCAGTAGATAAACCGATTGTAAGTTATAAAGGCAACTGCGGAAATATTTCTTCCGGAGTTGGCCCATTCGCAATTGAAAATGGTCTGGTCCCAATTCAGGAACCAGTAACACATGTCAGAATTTTTAACACAAATACTAAGAAATTAATTATTGAAGAAGTACAGGTTCGTGATGGACATGTTGTTTTTGATGGTGATTTTGCAATTGCTGGTGTCCCTGGAACGGCAGCACCAATCAAACTTAGATTTGATGATCCATCAGGTTCAGTAACAGGAAAGTTACTTCCTACTGGAAATGTAGTGGATGAATTAGATGTAGAGGGATTTGGTAAGGTAAATGTATCTATCGTAGATGCGGCGAATCCACTGGTTTTTGTAAAAGCTACGGATATTAAATTAGAGGGAACAGAACTTCCTGCAGATATCGATTCAAAGCCAGAGTTACTCGAACTTCTTGAAAAGATCAGAGGAACTGCAGCTGTTAAACTTGGAATGATCGATGATTATAAAGAATCAGCATGGAAGACACCAGGGGTGCCAAAGATGACATTTGTTGCAGAACCTCATACATATACAACTGGTTCAGGAACAACGATCGAAGGAGATCAGATCGATCTGTTATCCAGAATGATGTCAATGCAGAAGACACATCCATCTTATGCTATGACAGGTGCAATGTGCACAGCAGCGGCAGCAGTAATTAAAGGTACCGTTGTAAATCAGGTGATGCGCAAGGATTTTGATGATCAGTGCATCAGAATCGGTCATCCGGGCGGAATCCTGGAAGCTGGAGTTAATTATGAAGAAAAAGATGGAGCTGTTGTAGTAAAAGATACATTCGGTTTCAGAACAGCAAAACTTTTAATGGAAGGATTTGCAGTCGTAAAATAATACGATTCATGAAGGAGGAAATAAAAAATGGTTAAGTTATATGAAGGTGGAGCTTATCTTGTAAATGGCACTGAGCTGGTTGCAGAGGATAAGGGACAGGCTGGATGTAGTGTTAACGGAAAAGAAGTAAGAAAAGAAGAAGCGATAAAGGGAACGATGACTTATTCAATCCTGGAAGCACATAATGTGTCAGATAATATGGATAAGTTAAGAATCAAATTTGATTCCATGACATCACACGATCTTACATTTGTAGGTATCATCCAGACTGCTAAGGCATCTGGTATGACAGAATTCCCATTACCATATGTGCTTACGAACTGCCACAATTCTCTGTGTACAGTTGGTGGAACAATCAACGAAGATGATCATTTATTTGGTCTGTCTGCCTGCAAAAAATATGGCGGCATTTTTGTTCCTCCTCATATTGCAGTTATTCACCAGTATATGCGTGAAATGATGGCTGGATGTGGAAAAATGATCCTTGGCTCTGACAGTCATACACGTTATGGTGCACTTGGAACCATGGCAATCGGTGAAGGCGGTGGAGAACTTGTAAAACAGCTGTTATGTGATACTTATGATATCAGCTATCCAGGTGTTGTTGCTATCTATCTTGATGGCAAAGTTAGACCTGGTGTTGGTCCACAGGATATCGCACTTGCAATCATTCGTGCAGTCTTTAAAGATGGTTATGTTAAGAATAAAGTAATGGAATTCGTTGGACCTGGTATTGCATCTATGACAACTGATTTCCGTAACGGTGTTGATGTTATGACAACAGAAACAACATGTCTTTCATCTATCTGGAAAACAGATGAAGATACCCATGCATTCTTAAAAATGCATAACAGAGAGAGCGAATACAAAGAAATCAAACCTGCTGATGTTGCTTACTACGACGGTGTTGTATATGTAGATCTTGATACAGTAAAACCTATGATCGCATTACCATTCCATCCAAGCAATGCATTTGAAATCGAAGAAGTTCTTGCAAATCCTGAAGATATCTTCAGAGAAGTAGAAAAAGAAGCAGTTAGAATTACAGGTAGAGATGACCTTGGATTCTCAATGACAGATAAGATCGTTGATGGAAAAATCAAGGTATCACAGGGTATTATTGCCGGATGTGCTGGTGGTAACTATACAAATGTTATGGAAGCAGCTCACATTTTAAAGGGTAAGAACTGTGGCGCAGATGAGTTCTCATTATCTGTATATCCATCTTCACAGCCAGTTTATATGGATCTTGTAAGAAAGGGTGCAGTAGCGGATCTGATGGCAACAGGAGCAGTATTAAAGACAGCTTTCTGTGGTCCATGCTTTGGTGCCTGAGATACACCTGCAAACAATGGATTAAGTATTCGTCATACAACAAGAAACTTCCCTAACAGAGAAGGTTCAAAGCCAGGAAATGGACAGATGTCTGCAGTTGCATTAATGGATGCTCGTTCTATCGCAGCAACAGCAGCAAACGGAGGAATCCTGACACAGGCAACAGATATCGCTGATGGTTATGAAGTACCAGAATACAACTTCGATGATTCTGTATACAAAGCAAGAATTTATCAGGGATTCAAAGCTGGTGATAAAGAAGAAACACTTGTATATGGTCCAAATATTAAAGACTGGCCAGAAATGAGTCCTTTAGCGGATAATATTCTATTACAGGTTTGTTCAAAGATCATGGATCCTGTTACAACAACAGATGAGCTGATTCCATCTGGTGAGACATCCTCTTACAGATCAAATCCTTTAGGACTTGCTGAATTTACTCTTTCCAGAAGAGATCCTGCTTATGTAGGTCTGTCAAAGAAAGTAGATACTTTCGAAAAAGCAAGAATAGCTGGTAAAAATGTACTTGCTGAAGATGCTTCCTTAAAAGCTGCGTTTGAAAAAGTACAGGCTATTACAGGATTTGAAAATATCGATCCAGCTAAGACAGAAATCGGAAGTATGGTCTATGCAGTAAAACCAGGCGATGGTTCTGCTCGTGAACAGGCTGCAAGCTGTCAGAGAGTAATTGGTGGTCTTGCAAATATTTGTAAGGAATATGCAACAAAGAGATACCGCTCTAATGTAATTAACTGGGGTATGATTCCATTCCAGATGGAAGAAGAACCTGAATTCAATGTTGGAGATTATATTTTTGTCCCTGATGTTAGAAAATCTCTTGATGGAGATATGAAATCAATAAAAGCATATGTTATTGGAAATGAAGTAAAAGAAATTGAACTCTACATTTCAGATATGTCAGATATTGAAAAAGAAATTATTAAGTCTGGTAGTCTTATTAATTATAACAGAAGGTAGGTAGAAAAGTATGAAGATAGAGAGACCTGCGGTAGCGGGAACATTAGAATCAAGCGACGCTCAGGTAACAGTTGAGCCAGGAACTGGAAAAATCGATTTAACATTAGAAAGTGCCGTAATTAATCAGTATGGCAATCAGATCAGAAAAGTGATCATGCAGACACTTCATAATCTTGATGTAAATGATGTAAAGATAACTGTAGTTGATAAAGGTGCCCTGGATTGTACACTGAAAGCCAGAGTAGAGGGAGCTGTTTTCCGTTCTGTTGATCAGATGGAAAACATTCCATGGGGAGGTGCAGTAAAATAATGAATCCAAACAAGAAAAGATTAAGAAGAACCATGATGTTCTTAAATGCACAGAAACCATCATTAATTAAAGATCCTTATATTTACAGCCCAGATTCGATTATGCTGGATCTGGAAGATGCAGTAGCACAGAGCCAGAAGGATGCAGCGAGATTTTCATTGTATCACGCTTTAAAGGAAATTGATTACCGTGGTGTTGAACGTGTTGTCCGTATCAATGGTCTTGATACTCCATACTGGAAAGAAGATATCCGTGTCAGTGTTGCTGGTGGATGCGATGCAATTCGTATTCCAAAGACAGAAAGCGCACAGGATGTTAAAGTTGTTGAAGATGCAATTGCAGCGGCTGAAAAAGAATTCGGTCGTGAGGAAGGCTCCACACTGATCATGGCAGCTCTTGAATCTGCCAGAGGTGTTATGCGGGCACTTGATATCTGTGAAGCTTCGGACCGAATGTTCGGGATTGCTTTATCAGGTGGGGACTATACAAAAGATCTACAGACTCGTATCACAGGTACAGGTGTTGAACTGATGGGCGCAAGACAGAACATGGTCATTGCAGCAAGAGCAGCAGGTGTACAGTGCTTCGATACAGTTTATACAAATCTTGATGATGCAGAAGGATTTAAGAAAGATGTCGAAACAATCCATCTGATGGGATTTGATGGTAAATCAATCATTAATCCAAGACAGATCCATGTCGTACATGAAATCTACACACCAACACAAAAAGATATTATCTTTGCAGAAAAGGTCGTTAGAGAAATCGATGAAAAGAGCAAATTAGGTATCGGTGTATTTACGGTCGATGGGAAAATGATCGATATTGCATTTTATGATGGTGCAAAACGTACAATCGAACTTGCCAAAGCATCAGGCGTTTATAAGGGAGAATTATAGGTAAAAAATAAGTAGGACTTATTTTTACATGCAATTAGGTGCAAATGCACAATCCTAATATACGCGCAAAATGGCGCAGGAATGGAGATTAAGATGATTAATGCAGTAGGAAGAGATATTCCAGAAGAAATTTTGAAAGCAACTGGAAAGGAAGTTTTCCAGGGCGTTCATTACAGAGATGGTTATGAAT
>CAJMQE010000096.1 GCA_905215405.1 uncultured bacterium | reverse complement strand
AGCCGGGTGGTTTCCCTGGCGGTCAGCCGGGTGGTTTCCCTGGCGGTCAGCCGGGTGGTTTCCCTGGCGGTCAGCCGGGGGGTAATCCTGGTGGGCAGCCTGGTGGGCAGCCTAGCGGTCAGCCTGGTGGGCAGCCTGGCGGGCAGCCGGGTGGTAAAGGTCCAGCCCAGACGCCTGGACAGATCCATCTATTTAGTGGTACCATCCGCAACACACGCTGTAACCGAGGAAACCGTAATTATTTTATTTTATATAATCCATGTAAATCAAAAACAGCAGTTTTTGTGAAAGAAGTAAAAGTCGCAAATCTTTCACAGCGTGCTGTACTTGTTCGTGAGATTCTGTGTGCAGAACCGTTTGGCGATGCACGGCAAAGCAATTCCGTTGCAAGCGTTGATTCCCGTGATTGTAATTATACCTGCCCTGAAGCACAACTTTATTCAGCCAGCAGATTACGTCTCGAAAATGAAGAAACCAGCGCTGTATATACCGTATGCGGTTGTGACACCGAAACACAATCAAAAGATGGTTCGCTTCTTATTGCCCCTGGCGATTACTATATCCTAGATGTCTGCAGCTTACACGGATGTTCCTCACCTGACTGTATCTGCACCTTTAGCTGGTACGAATTATCTCTATAGAAAAGGAACGGCTGCTGCATACGAAAATATGCAGCGGCCACTTTAATTATTGTCTCTTTTTTTGATCCATTCTTTGACTTCACTCAGACAGGGTTGAATCGTCTCTGCCTTTTCATGCATTTCCTCATCGGCCTCCAGCATGTCCGGTACCATGACTGGTATCATGCCCGCCGTATACGCTGCACGAATGCCGTTATAAGAGTCTTCAATTACGATTGTATTTTCTGGAGTGCCTCCGAGCTTTTCACAACATATGAGAAATATTTCAGGATCTGGTTTGCTTTTCTTTACCATATCCCCACAGATGATCTGCTCGAAATATCCGATTATGCCAGTCATTTCAAGCTGTTCCATTACTTTCTCCCGTCGTGTCGAAGATGCAAGACCAATCTTGTAATGCTGTTCTTTCAGATAGGACAGCAGATCGTCTACACCACTCTTCATTGGCATTCCATATTGTCTCACATAATTTGTAAAAATCTGACTTGCTTCCTCACGAAACTCATCATATGGAAACCTTGGTCCAAAATGATCCAACACAATTTGTCTTGTAGCTTCGTGATTTGTACCAATACATTTTTGAAAAATATCCTCTATTCCATCTATTCCATTTAGTCCTGCTACTTCTTTCCAGCTTCTTAATACCAGCTGTTCTGAATCAAACAACACACCATCCATATCAAAAATAATATATTTTTCCAATTACTTTTCTCCAATCCCTGTACATCAGGTCCTGTTAAAACGCAAGCCTGGTTTTTTATTTTTCAAGTCCTTTTTTATCCATGAGCCATACATACAAAATGATCAGAACTACCGTATATATCACAACGCCAACTATATATGGCAGAATCGTTCCCCACTCAACATAGTCACAGTGGCTGTACGCCACATTCAGATCCAGCACCATTGGCAGAAGCCATGCTATGTAGTGAAAGCCCGCCACACTTGTGGCGATAACGATTTTTGCTGCCGATAGCATTCCTGCCAGTACAGCTGCCATTACTCTGAGTTCCCGCATTGCAAAGATCTTATCATTGCACAACAGACCAATCATCCCACCACAGAATGCACAAACACTGATTACCAGAAATGCTGAGATAAGATCTTTCGGATAGACCATTCTGTCGAATAACCTCATTCCATTTAACACATTCTCAAGCACCTCATAGGCAACTGTGATCAGTGCAAGTCCAAGTGCTGTCACACCCGTCACACAAACCTTTGCCATATAGAACAGTTTCCTATTTTTAAATTTGACCAGCATTGCACCGTCGATCAGCGGTGTGGACAGATCATGATAGATATATCCGAAGGAAATCATCACAAGAAAGGCCACAACTGAGCCCACACCAAATGTTGGCAGTACGCTCTGTGGCTTTACTGAGTTCTCAAAATACAGATATATTATATAGACCAGCAACGGCACGATCATCTTTCCACTATGCAGTACCCTGTCCTTCTCATATCTTAATAATCCAGCAAACATGTCAGACCTCCTCATACTTTCTGATCCGGATATGGTTCTCTGCCATTTTTGCAAAAATAACAGTTGCCGTTTCCAAATCTGCAATCACTCTGATAACGCTTCCTACCTGCGTATATTCCAGTTTTAGTGGTCCGATTTTGTTTCTGTCCTCTCGAATTTGATCCAGAATAACTCTACATTCTGCATTTGCAGCGAGTATAAACATCCCGTTTTTCTTTTGCTGACTATAGAGATATTGTGTTCCATCTGTCAGCTTCTTATTCCTGATCTGCAATGCAGTATCTGCCAGTGATTCAATCAAAAATGGTTCATGACAGGACATAATGACCGTCGTATTTTTTTGTTTTCTTAAATTAATTTCTTTAATGAAATTTGCCTGGGACATATAATCCTGTCCAGAAAGCGGCTCATCCATAAATAAAAGATCACAATCCGATAAAAATGCCTGAATGACGGCTGCCTTCTGCAACGTTCCTTTAGACAGGAATTTCATCGGCGTCTTCAACATATCCTGCAGATAAAATTTTTCATAGTACTCCTGTAGCAATTCATCATCTGTATGCCCCAATTCTATTCTCTGCATTTGATGCAGATATTGGGGTATCGTAAGACTTATTTTTTCAAATCTGTCTGGAATCATAGCCATTTTGCACGGCGATTTATCTGTACGGGACGCGATTATTACTTCTCCACTGTCTGGTCTGGTAAGCCCTGACATAATCCGAAGCAATGTACTCTTTCCACATCCATTTTCTCCCAGAAGCGCAACTGTGCTTCCTCTCTTGAATTCATAGGTGATTCCATCCAGAATTGTCTTTCTGCCATAGGTCTTCGTGACATTTTTCAATGTCAGGATATTCGATTGGTTACTCTGATGATTATTCTGTTCACTTTGCTGTTCTCTCATATACTCGCCTTTACTACTTCGTAATCATTTCTACATTCTATTTCACATACACTTTGTTGCAATTTGATTGTTCACAATATATTCTTTACACCAAATATTATTCTATCATATTTGCTATTATTATAAAAGTGAAATAAACGTTAAATCGTCTATATAAAAAAGGCCATACTCCCCAGCTACAGGTAATATGGTCTTTTAGACTATCTCATAAGATTAAATTCTTGTTTTTCTTTCATTTCTTATCGGAACTCTTATCATGATTATTGGTCATGAAACTTTCCAAGAAATTCTTTCGTTCTTTCATTTTCTGACTGGAATAACAATTCTGGTGTGGTATCTTCTACGATTACACCCTTATCCATAAAGATCATTCTATCTGAAATCTCTTTTGCAAATGTCATCTCATGTGTAACAATGATCATTGTCATGTTGAGACTTGTCAGGGAACGAATTACCTTTAAGACTTCTCCTGTCAATTCTGGATCCAGCGCTGACGTCGGCTCATCAAAGAAGAGGATCTTAGGTTTTAAAGCAAGTGCACGTGCGATAGATACACGCTGTGCCTGCCCACCGGATAACATATATGGATACGCATCCGCTCTGTTCTTAAGTCCAAGTCTGTCAAGCAGATCCAACGCTGTCTTTTCTGCCTCATCTTTTGGAATTCCTGCTACACATACAGGAGCTTCAATAATATTCTTTAAAACTGTGTAATGTGGAAACAGATTAAAATTCTGAAATACCAGACCTGTCTTCATTCTGATTGCTTTGAGTGTCTGCGTGTCCGCATAGACACCTTTTCCGGAATCTGAGGAAAATAACACATCGCCATCAATGGTTACATTTCCCTTATCTATTGTTTCAAGCTGATTGATACATCTAAGTAATGTTGATTTTCCTGAACCTGAAGAACCAATGATTGAAATAATTTCACCGTTTTCCACATCCAGTGAAATATCTTTTAATACATGGAGTTTTCCAAAGCTCTTTTCCAAATGTGATACTGATAACATACTCATATACTCTTTATTCCTCCATTATTTGTAATACTGCAGTTTCTTTTCTGCAATAGCAAATGCCTTAGAAACTACCATATTCATGACAAGATAAAATACAGCGGCTACAATCAATGGAACAACTGTAAATTCTCTTGACATTGTCTGGGATGCCAGTTTATAGATTTCTGCAACACCGATGACCTGTACAAGTGAAGTATCTTTCACCAATGTCATAAATTCATTGGCCATTGGTGGAAGGATTCTTTTGATTACCTGTGGAAGAATAATCTTAAAAAATGTCTGTGCTCTGCTAAATCCAAGTACCTTAGCAGCTTCGTACTGTCCTGTTGGAATGGACTCTATACCAGAACGATATATTTCTGCAAAATATGCTGCATAATTCAATGCAAATGCAAGAATACCTGCTTCAAACTTTGGCAGTGTAATTCCAAACAGATAATAAGGAGCATAACGGAAGAACATCAGCTGTAAGAGCAGTGGCGTTCCTCTCATGATCAATAAATAGAACTTTACTGGTTCTTTTACAATATGTAAGCGGCTCATTCTGCCTGAGCATGCAAGTAATCCAAGTGGCAGTCCGAACAGAAGTGTCAGGAAGAATACTGCAAGTGTTGTACCAGATGCTGAGAGCATCTGCTGTACGAGTTTCATAATCTCTGAAAATGTCATAGCTATTTCCACCATTTCCTAAATAATAATTATTTTATCGTTGTGATATCTTCACCAAACCACTTGGTACTGATTGATGCAAGTGTTCCATCAGCAGCCAGTGCTTTTAACTGATTTTCAACTTCAGCACAAAGGGAATCGTCTCCCTTTCTGAATCCGATGACATACTGTTCATCTGACAGAGAATCATCCAGAATTCTGTACTGTCCTTCTTTCATTTCTGTGTAATAACGTGCTACTACTTCATCCATAACGACTGCTGCAGAATCTTTTGTTCCAAGATCATATAATGCCTGAACGTTATCTTTTACAGAAACAACTTCTTTTAATGAATTTTTAAAATCTGCATTGTCCTCCAATGCTTCTTCTGCTGTAGAACCACCCTGAATTACTACAGTCTTTCCTTTCAGATCATCCAGTGACTGAACAGGACTATCTGCAAGAACTACTGCGACCTGTCTGTTCGTCATATATGGCTGACTGAGCTTCATCATATTATTTCGCTCATCTGAATAAGAAAATCCGTTCCAAATACAGTCTACAGACTGTGTATTAAGTTCCTGCTCTTTGCTTTCCCAGTCGATAGGCTGAAGGACAAGTTCCAGTCCCATTTTTTCACATACGGCCTTTGCGACATCTACATCAAAGCCTTCGATATTCTGATTGTCATCCGCATATCCCATTGGTGGAAATGACGGATCAAGTCCGAGTACAAGTGTACCTTTCTTCTGAACATCTGCAAGAGATGTATCCTGTCCGGATTTCTTAACTCCACATGCCGTACAGGCAAAAACGATGACCAGCATCAATGCTGTTATTTTCCATAATTTCTTCATTATTACCTCCATGTTGTACCATCCTGGTACCTTTCATTCATCCTGCTTTATTTTTTCTTGTGTGACATGGCATCGTAATTACAATCATTTCCAAGCCAGTCATTCAATTTTCTTTAAATTTTGCTATATTTAGAAAAGTTTCAATCTATTTCTAAATCAAGCGTGAGATTTTAGTGATTTATTTGTTTACTAGACTAAAGCAATGGAAACACAATAATCCTAAATTACTAAATTATACTAGCATGTGTGACACGATTCGTCAAGATTTTATCCCGCACTCTTTCCAGATTCAGTAAAAAAATACACGGCACTATGGGAATTCCATCCATAATACCGTGCTTCTTTTCATTCTTCTGTGCAAAATTGCCAGTCTGCCCGTATCTGCGAATCACATCTTACTGCCAACGCGTATGCTCAAATCCCTGGGTCAGACCTTGCGAAACATACTTTTTCATCACCAACAGATCCGCTCAAACTCAGGATAACAGGCGATTGACAGCCCTCTTCCAACCATCCAGAAGATCTTCTCTTTTCGTAGCCGTGATCTTAGGGCCGAACACCCGATCCATCTGCCAGTTTCTTGCAATTTCCTCTCTACTGCTGTAGTAGGCAACTGCAAGCCCTGCCAGATAGGCCGCTCCCAGCGCTGTAGTCTCAATGACTACCGGCTTTTCAATGTCCGCATCAAGAATATCCGACTGGAACTGCAACAGGAATTGATTTGCACTTGCTCCACCATCTACTTTCAGAGAGAGAAGTCCTATTCCACTGTCCTCTTCCATCGCTTTTAACACATCATGTGTCTGGTAAGCCAGTGATTCAACGACTGCCCTTACAAAATGTGCTTTCTTTGTACCTCTTGAAAGACCAAAAACTGCTCCACGCGCATATGCATCCCAATAAGGTGCCCCAAGACCGGTAAATGCAGGCACCACGTAAACTCCATTGCTGTCTTCCACGCTGGATGCTATTTCATCTGTCTCGGCTGCACTTTCGATCAGTTTCATATCATCCCTGAGCCATTTAATTGCTGCGCCGGCAACAAAAACACTGCCTTCCAATGCGTACTGAACCTTACCACCAATGCCGACAGCGATAGTCGTAAGCAGACCATGATTCGATGTAACCGCCTGCTCACCTGTATTCATCAGAAGAAAGCAACCGGTTCCATACGTATTCTTTGCCTGCCCAGGTTTAAAGCAACACTGTCCGAACAATGCTGCCTGCTGATCTCCGGCGACCCCCGCAATCGGTACTTTGCCTCCAAATATACTTTCTTTCGTATAACCATATATATGGCTGGAGTCACAGACCTCTGGCATCATCTGCGCTGGAATACGGAATTTTGCGAGCAATTCCTGATCCCACTCAAGTGTATGGATATTAAACAACATGGTTCTGGATGCATTGGTATAATCTGTTGCAAACACACTTCCATTGGTCAACTTATACATCAGCCAGGTATCTACGGTACCAAATAACAGTTCTCCGTTTTCCGCCTTTTCTCTTGCACCTTCCACATGATCAAGTATCCAAGCAATCTTAGTCGCACTAAAATAAGGATCCAGAATCAACCCGGTCTTTTCCCGAATCACAGACTCGTATCCCTCTTCCTTGAGCTGATCGACCATATCTGCTGTTCTTCTGCACTGCCATACAATGGCATTATAGACTGGTTCTCCTGTTTTCTTATCCCATACGATCGTTGTTTCACGCTGATTTGTGATACCGATTGCTGCTATATTATTGGCATCCAGACCTGCCTGTGCTGTTGCCTCCATCATAACGCCAGCCTGGCTGGACCAGATTTCATTAGGGTCCTGTTCTACCCAGCCACTCTTTGGAAAATACTGATTAAATTCCTTCTGTGCTTTTGCGATCACATTTCCATCTCTGTCGAAAATGATGCATCGTGAACTGGTCGTTCCCTGATCCAGTGCCATAATATACAATTTGTTGTTCTGTAACATTTATTACGATCTCCTATCCGTCATTAATTCCCGCATTCTGAGATTTCTGACAGGGTAATCAGCTCCGCTCCTGATTCCAGTAACAACCTGGATGCCTCTTCAACGTCGGACGTCTTTAACACAATGGATGCATCATCCCTGCCTGTGGAAAGTGCATACATATACTCAACATTGATCGCAGCCCGACAGATTGCTGCCAGCAGTTCCTGGAGTTTTCCTACCCTGTGACTTAACTTTAATGCTATTACCTGTGTTAGCATCGCAGAAAATCCTTCATTTGTCAATGCCTCACGGCCTGATTCTGGATCTGAGACGATCATTCGGAGCAGACCGTAATCCGCTGTGTCCGCAAGACTCAGAGAAATAATATTGACATTGTTCTTCTTTAGAATTTCAAGCACTTCCTCCAGCCGTCCCTGTCTATTTTCTATAAATACTGATAATTGCTTAATATACAATATAAGGCCCTCCTTTATTTCACCTGAAAACTGCCCCGTTTGCTAATCCAGTTTCCGTCTGTCTATTACACGTACTGCTTTTCCAGTGCTTCGCTCAATTGATTTCGGTTCTACTAGTTTAATTCTGGCGGCAAGCCCAATTGCCGATTTAATTGCATGTTCGATTCTGGCCGTCAGGTTTTCAAGTTCCCTGATCTCATCCGAGAAGAATCTTTCTTCGACTTCTACCTGAATTTCCAGTGTATCTAGATTTCCTTTTCTGTCTACGATCATCAGATAGTGTGGTGTTGTTCCATTTAACTCCAATAGTGCTGCTTCGACCTGACTTGGAAATACATTAACTCCACGAATAATCAGCATATCATCAGATCTGCCTTTGAACTTCTGAATTCTTGCAAGCGTTCTGCCACACGCACACTTCTCGTAACTGATGCTCGTCAGATCTTTCGTTCTGTAGCGGATCAATGGTAATCCTTCTTTTGTCAATGTTGTAAATACCAGTTCTCCAAGCTGACAAGCCTTTACCGGCTTCAAAGTCTCAGGACTTATAATTTCCGGCATAAAATGATCCTCATACACATGCAGGCCACTGTGATACTGACAGTCACAGGCTACTCCGGGTCCCATGACTTCTGATAACCCATATATATCGTGTGCATGGATATGTAACTTTTCTTCAATCTGTTTTCTCATATTTTCTGTCCATGGTTCTGCACCACATACCGCCGTCTTTAAAGCGATCTGATCCTGACAGCCCTGTTCTTCTATCACTTCCGCAATATGAAGAAGATAGGATGGCGTACATGCAATTGCAGTCACCTGAAAATCCTTCATGATCGTTACAAGCTTTTTCGTATTACCTGTTGACATTGGTACGACCATAGCGCCAAGATTTTCTGCGCCATAATGTGCGCCCAGTCCTCCCGTGAACAAGCCATATCCATAGGCGATCTGTATTCTGTCGTCCCTTGTGATTCCTGCCGTAGCCATTGCCCGTGCAACGCATTCCTTCCAGATCTCAATATCTCTTCTGGTATATCCGACGACGGTTGCCTTTCCTGTTGTTCCACTGGACGCATGGGTTCTTACAATTTCGGAAAGAGGTACCGCAAAAAGACCAAATGGATACGTTTCACGAAGATCATCTTTTGTTGTGTAAGGTAACTTTGTAATATCTTCAATCCCCTTAATATCTCCTGGTTCAAGTCCTATCTTCTGCATTTTTCTGCGATAGTATTCTACATTGTGATAGACTCTGTCAACCACTTTTACCAGGCGCTGGCTCTGCAGATTCTCAAGTTCATCCCTGCTCATACACTCTTTTGCTTCATTCCATATCATCTATTCTGTGTCCTTTCTGTCTACCTCATGTTATATCCTGCTAAAAATGCCTTTTTGTTAATTTCCACCGTCTTTGGCGGAACTGTTTTTTCAATTACCTTCAGCCATGTATCCATGGTAAAATCCATATGCTGTGCTGCAACGCCCAGAACGATCACATTAAATGTTTTAGGATTGCCCAATTTAATGGCTTCTTTTGCCGCGTCAACAACAAATACCTGATAGGACTGCTGCAACTGTTCGATAATATTTTCCGGATATTTTGTCATCCCGGTCACGACTGTGATCGGCTCTATTTTCTGGTCATTGAGTACAAGTGCACCATCTCTCTTCAAAAAATGTGCATATCTGCTGGCTTCCAGCCTTTCAAACGCGATCAGTACATCTGCCTGCCCTTCCTCTACGATTGGTTCTGCCACCTGTTCTCCAAATCTGACATACGTAACGACACTGCCACCACGCTGAGCCATTCCATGTACTTCCGACAATTTTACATCATGGCCAGCCTCTATTGCAATACCACCCAGTATCCTGCTGGTCAGAAGTGTACCCTGGCCACCAACACCAACGATCATGATATTTTTCGTTTCCATCATCTCATCACCCTACTTTCTTTTTGTCTCAATTGCACCAAACCTGCAAAGTGCTTTACAAAGTCCACAGCCATTGCACATGGTTCTGTCTATGGTAATCGTTCCGTCCTCATTTCTGGTCAGCGCCGGGCAGCCCGGTTTCAAACAGGCACCACATTTCCTGCACTTTTCCGGAATCGGCACACAGCGGTCAGGAAATACATTTCCTTTCAATAGCACGCATCTTGCCTTTGCGATAATAACCGAGACCTCGTCCCGCTCAACTTCTTCTTTTATTCTGTTCTTCAGCTCTTTTATGTCAAATGCATTGATTTCATAGACATGGGAAACACCAATTGCTTTGCAAAGATCGTACAGATCAATTGCATACGTTGGATCTTTCTGCAGTGTTCTTCCCGTTGCCGCATGATCCTGATGGCCAGTCATACCAGTCGTTGAATTATCTACAATAACGACCGTTCCAGTCCCCTTGTTATAGACCATGTTCATCAGCGAATTCACGCCTGTGTGCAGAAATGTAGAATCCCCGATAACTGCGACCCAGTCCTTGATATATTTTCTTCCTCTTGCCTTCTCCATTCCATGAAGGGAGGATATACTGGCACCCATACAGATTGTCGTATCAATAACATTTAACGGTGGAACTGCACCCAGTGTATAGCAGCCGATATCTCCTGCTGCATGCAGATGCAGTCTGGACAGTACTGTAAATACACTCCTGTGCGGACATCCAGGACAAAGAATCGGCGGTCTGGCCGGTACCTGATTACATTCTGCCAGACCAAGATCCTGTTTTAAGACAGCGCTCCTGATCAAATTGGCGCTATATTCACCCTGTCTTGTAAATATTTCCTTTCCAGTACAGGCGATTCCCCAGGCCTTTACCTGCTCCTCGATCACTGGTTCCAGTTCTTCAAATATGTAAAGGGTATCTACATTTTGCGCAAACTCACGTATCATTTTTTCTGGTAAAGGATGAACCAGACCAAGCTTTAGAACAGAAGCATCCGGACAGGCTTCTCTGACATACTGATAGGGAATACCACTCGTAATAAAGCCAATCTTTGTGTTCCTGTATTCTGCTCTATTAACAGGAAAAGCGGAACCATCCTGTGCCATCTGTTTCATACGCTGTTCAACATGAACGTGCCGTCCCTTTGCGTTTCCAGGCATCATTACATTTTTCGCAGGATTTCTATTATACGGCTTATCCGGTATTTCTGTTCGTTCATCCAGCGTAACCATTCCTTGTGAATGGGAAAGTCTGGTCGTTGTTCTGACAATAACAGGTGTGTCATATTTTTCGCTGAGTTCATATGCATACTTCGTAAAATCTTTTGCTTCCTGACTGTCAGATGGCTCAAGTACTGGTACCTGGGCTGCTCTGGCCACGCATCTGGTATCCTGCTCATTCTGGGAACTGTAAAGTCCAGGATCATCCGCTGCAACAAGGACCATTCCTCCATTGACACCGATATAGGACGCCGTATATAACGGATCACTGGCAACATTGACTCCTACATGTTTCATAGAAACCAGAGATCTGACTCCACTCATACTGGCTCCGATTGCCACCTCTGTTGCAACTTTTTCATTAGGTGACCATTCTGCATACAGACAATCCCGATACTGTACCAGATTCTCGCTAATTTCCGTACTAGGTGTACCAGGATAAGCTGCAGATACTTTTACCCCTGCTTCATACGCGCCTCGCGCGATTGCTTCATTTCCCAACATGATCTTCTTTTCTGCCACTTCTCATACTTCCTTTCTTAAATCTTTTACTCTTTTTGCTTTTCCCTCGAAACGCTGTAGTGTGTTAGGTGACTCCAGACTGACACCTGCCGTAATCCCCAGTACCACCTTCAGTCGTGCTTCTATTTTCTTTTGAATCTGCTCCAGTTCCCGATAGGAATCTGTTGCTTTTAATAATTCGACCCGGATCATCAGTCTGTCCGAATGATCCTGTCTGGTTACGATCATCTCATAATGTGGGCCAATTTCTTCCACGCCCAGCAGAACTTCTTCGATTTCACTTGGAAATACATTGACTCCGCGAATCTTTAGCATGTCATCCGTCCTGCCTCCCAGATTCTGCATTCTGCAGGTTGTTCTGCCACACTTACATTTCTCGTATGTCAGGCTCGCAATGTCCCTTGTCCGATAACGAATCAGTGGCAGTGCCTCTTTTCCGATACAAGTAACGACCAGTTCTCCGATCTGCCCTGGTGGCAGTACTTCCATCGTCTGTGGATCTATAATCTCAGGGATAAAATAATCTTCATTCACATGCATACCACACATATATTTGCACTCTCCAGAGACCCCTGGTCCCATCAGTTCACTCATACCATAATTTGAAGTGATCAGAATTTCATCTCCCCACATTTTATGTAATTCTGCACGCATGGCATCTGTCAGCAGCTCACTTCCAAAAAGTCCCGTCTTCACACAGAGATCTTTCTTCGGATCGATTCCCATGGACTTTGCCACTTCTGCAATTCTCAGTGCATAGGATGGTGTAGCGACCAACAGTGTCGTCTTAAAATCCTTCATATACATGACCTGTTTTTCCGTATTACCGGTTGAAGAAGGGATAATTGCCGCTCCTATATTTTCCAGACCATAATGCAGGCCGAGGGCCCCGGTGAACATCCCATAACCAAAACAGATCTGTGCTGTGTCCTGTGCTGTTGCTCCTCCCTGTGCTGCAATTCTTGATACACATTCTGTCCAGACTTTAAGATCATTTTTTGTATAGCCCACGACAGTCGGTTTTCCTGTCGTTCCACTCGATGCATGAATGCGGATCAGCTGCTCTTTATCCACCGCAAATAATCCAAACGGATACTGATCCCTCATATCTTGCTTCGTAACAAACGGAAGCTTGGACAGATCTTTTAATGTCCTTATATCCTCTGGCTTGACGTCTGCATCCTCCATTTTCTTCCGGTATGCAGGCACTCTTTCATATATTCTGTGAATCGTTTTCTGCAACCGTTGCAGCTGAATCGCTTCAATTTCAAGCCTGGACATTGTTTCTTCCTGTGCCCAAATCATATTTTTCCCTCACTCTCTGCTATATTTGGCTAATTTTACCATATTTTGTCGTATGTAGCAGGGTTAGATTATAAATTAGTGACTAATCCTTGTCTTAAATTTTAACACAATCTTGCATTAAAGTGCTACAGTATATTAAATATTTTTCCAGATTAGTCCACTTTTTTTGCAAAATCGGGTAGGAGGTAAATAATTGAGGTAATTTCATAATTCATTTTCGCTCCTTGTGGATAACTTTCGAGA
>CAJMQE010000095.1 GCA_905215405.1 uncultured bacterium | reverse complement strand
AATCCCACACCACATTTTCTGTGATGTGAGACTTTCTTAACTTAATGCCATTGCACTTCAAGTGACTGGATTTTTTTATTGCTATATTAAGAGTGATCTTACGTATTTACGTATTCTATCTCTGATCCATTTTGACATATTCTCTTCGCTCACAAACATTCATATATGCAGGTCGTATAATCTTTCCCGCATTGATCAGTTCCTCAATTCGGTGCGCGCACCATCCGCTTACCCTTGCTACCGCAAAAATTGGTGTATACAATTCGATTGGCAGATCCAGCATACTGTACACAAATCCGCTGTAGAAATCCACATTTGCACTGACACCTTTATAAATCTTTCTTTCCCTAGCAATGAGCTGGGATGCAATTCTCTCTACATCAGCATACAGATTGTACTCTTTCTCCCGTCCTTTTTCGACTGCGAGCTTCTGAACGAAACTTTTAAATACGTTTGCCCTTGGATCTGAAAGTGAATAGACCGCATGCCCCATTCCATAGATCAGCCCCGTCTTATCAAATGCTTTTTTGTGCAGAATCTGCTCCAAATACGCTGTCAGTTCCTGCTCATCATCCCAGTTATGCACATTTTCCTTAATATCATGGAACATTTTTACGACTTTAATATTGGCGCCACCATGTTTCGGCCCCTTTAAGGACCCTAATGAAGCAACAATTGCTGAATATGTATCCGTTCCTGATGAGGTCACAACATGTGTTGTAAATGTGGAATTATTGCCTCCACCATGCTCTGCATGAAGAACCAACGCTATATCAAGGATTTTTGCCTCCAGCTTCGTGTACTTACTGTCTGGGCGGAGCAGATGCAGGATATTTTCTGCGGTGGAGAGTTCTGGCTTTGGTTCATGAATGATCAAACTGCCACCCATATGATAATGTTTGTATGCCTGATAACTGTACACAGCAAGCAATGGTAATTCTGAAATCAGCTGCACCGACTGTCTTACCACATTTGGAAGACTGATATCATCTGCCTTTGCATCGTAAGAATACAGGGTCAGAACACATCTTGCGAGCGCATTCATCAAATCCGTACTCGGTTTTTTCATAATAATATCCCGCACGAAATTAGGAGGAATGCAACGGTAATATCCCAGCATGGATTTGAAATCAGCAAGTTCCTTTGCATTTGGCATCTCTCCAAACAGCAGCAGATACGTAACTTCTTCAAAGCCGAACCGGTTCTCTCTGTGAAAGCCCCTGATAATCTCTTCCACATTGTATCCCCGGTAAAATAATTTTCCATCGCATGGAACCACATTACCATTTTCATCAAGCTCAGATGACTGTATTTCTGAGATTTCTGTCAGTCCTGTCAGAACACCTTTTCCATTGAGATCACGTAATCCTCTGTTGACCTCATATTTTGCGTATAATGCATTTTCAATCCGGCTATTTGCATGGCATATCTGGGCAAGCCCTCTTATCTCTGGTGTAATCTTTGAAAACATCTTGTCATCCATTCACATTCCTCCTGTAATAAATTGCTTTCTATTGGTTTCAGTTAATTATTAAGTTTAGAAATTGAAATCAGTATATCACAGGATATTGTGTAAAAACAATGTCTTTTCTCTTTATTTTATTAATAATTTATCAAATTAAAGTTATTATCTTACAATTGCAGTAGGCAATGCCATTTCATTGTACTGGGTGGAAATGATTTCAGAATTAGAGATTCTTGAATAGATACCTGCAAATTTTTCACCATACATATAGAGTCCTGTCAAATTGCTGACCGGTTCAAATGCAGCGTCTTTTCCACTTCCAAGTGCAACATTAAATCCTTTATATGGCTGACAGAACTCCTGTAGAATGTAGTGACTGTCAGTCTGATTTCTAACGATTTCACTCCACTCCTGACTACTGTATTCAACGCCTGCAAAAACACCCTTGGAACCATATGAATCCTCTGGCTTGATAATCCAGCAATCTTTATTTTCTGTCACTTCTTTATAGTCAAAAAGCCCACTGTTCAATTTGACTGTGTATGGTAAATGTTCCTTCAGAAAATCCTTTTCCTCTTCCGTCAGAAACTGCTTTGTTCTATCATCATTTAATACTTCAAAAAGTACTTTATTATGTACGATCTGCGTTCTGATATCACCAAAGAGACAAACCGCATCATCCTGAACCGCCTGAATAAAATCAGGTATTTCATCGTAACGGCTGCAGATATCTGTTGTAACTGCACGTCTGTAAATAATATCGATCACATTTCCGTCTTTCGCTTTCAGCACCCCATCCGTATAGACCAGATCTCTGATGTCATATACCTGGCAGGAATATCCCGCTTTTCTAAAATGTCTTACGAATTCACGAAATTCATTTTCTGACGTATCTTCCATGAAATCCACAACAGCTATATAAGGATGTTCCTTCTTCTTTTCGTAAGTCGCATACATTTTCTCTACTGTATGGACCCAGCTGTCAAATAGCTCAAATGTGTAGACTTCCCTGTCTCTGGTAAACTCTTTCCAGGCTTCTGTCCTGCTCACTGCCAGATTCAGTTCCCTGTCTTCATTCATTGCACTCGATCCATCTGTGTTAAATTCACAAAATTTATACTGTTTCGTCTCTTCATCATAGAAGATATCGATTCTTGCGATCGGAACATGACAGTCATATAATGGCCGCCTTAAAATCAATTTCTCAAGTCTTTCATCGAAGCCGAATAATGCTCTGTATTCTGGGTCTGTTCTATACTGGTCCATTACTTTATCCAGTATGCCAAATAATGTCTGTGCCAGATTTTCAAATACTTTCACATCTTCAGATGTAAAAAGTTTTGGCTGATACATGGTCTTAATACAGCGTCCGTGATATCGAGCCGTCGAATTTCTGATATATTCCTTTGCCTTTTTTGCTGACTGATAATTTTTTTCGCGGTCAGCCTCTATAATTCTTTTGTATTCCTGATTTAATTCTGTTAATCTGCTCATTTTATTCCTGTCTTTACAATATTTTGTATCATTATTTTCTATTATTATGCAATTGCTATCATAAATAGAATTTATCTCAATCTGTTGCACTCATACTTCGCATGTGTCACAATACAATTCTTTAAAGAAAGGTATCTCTGATCTACCGGGCCTTCCTCAATTGTAAGATCCATGCAGGTCGCAATATCATCAATCAGCTTATCATCCATTTTATCACGCAATGCAGTCAGAACATTGAGCTTCTCCTGAAAATTTTCCGCATCCAAGAACATCAGTAAGCGAGGATCTGCTTCTCCCTCTTCATCATCCGGTTCGACTGTTGTCTTAGCCTGCGTTAGATCCTGCTGATTTCCCATGCTCATCTGCTGAACACTTTCTGCTTCGATTCTGTCCTCTTCCATCCTCTGCCTGTCTGTTCTGTCCGACTGTGAAGATACAAAAGCATCCTGTTGTGGTTTTACTACACTGTGTACAGTATTCGCTGCGCTGTGATGTGTTCTATCCGCACTGTGCTGCGCTTCATCCGCACTGTACTGCGTCCTTTCTACATTTTCAGCCTGTTCCGGTCTGTTCTGTACAATCGTTCTTGCCGGATCCATTTCTGGCTGTTCACTTCCTGTTTGTGTTAATTCTGCACGGTCAATTCTTTCAAAACGGTATTTCTGTGTTACGTCAGGATATTTCCAGTGATCTACTTCACTTATGAACATATCAAACGGTCTGACATACCACTGAAAATCTCCATACATTGCCTGGTATACTACAAGCTTTTCCTTTGTTTCTGAATGGTATGCGATTCCCTTGATCTGATAAATCTTATTCTTAAAATGTCTATAAAAATCTCCTGGTACTACTGTTCTGTTTTCATTCATTGAAACCACCCTATTGCCCTTTCCTCTTGTATCATTATTTCCTATTCTAACACAAAAATGTGTACTCTTTGTCAACCATATTCCAATTCATCCGTACTCTTATCATACACCCGGCCGACCCTCATTTCCAGCATAAAAAAAGAGATGCTTGCACTTTACGTGAAACATCTCTTTCTCTCTTTTCCTGATTACCGTCCGATCAGGCACTATCGTTTTTACCCGACCGTCATTTACCATTTATTTGATTGCTCTAAGAATTTTCTGAATATCAACATTTTTTCCAAGTACCATCAGATGTTCTTCTGTATTAAATACATAGTCTGCTTTTGGCATAAAATCAGAAGTGTCTTTTCCTTTGATACCAAGAATGTTGATCTTGTGTTTTGCTCTGATATCAATATCCTTGATTGTCTTTCCAATCCACTCTCTCATTGGTGGAATTTCGTATATTGAATATTCTTCTGTCAGTTCAATATAATCATAAACATTGTCTGCACTATATTTTACAGCGAGTTTTTCAGCAATATCACGATCCGGATAAATGATTTCATCTGCGCCATTTCTCAACAGAAATTTTGCCTGAACAGCTCTATTTGCTTTACTAATGACACGCTTTGCACCGAGTTCTTTTACAAAACTTGTAATCTCGAGACTGCTCTGGAAATTTGTTCCGATACAGATAATACAAAGGTCAAAATTTGCAACACCAAGGCTCTTTAAGACATCTGGATTGGTACAGTCTCCGATTTTTGCACTGGTTACATAAGGCAGTAGATCTTCCATTCTTTCCTCTACGATATCTACGATCATGATTTCATTACCAAGATCCGCCAGTCTCTTACAAAGGTATCTGCCGAATTTGCCCATACCTATCATTAAAATTGATTTCATATCTATATTCCTCCAGTCAAACCTGTCTATCCGACATTAATATTTTCAGCAGGGAGCTGAATTCTTGGATGTTTCTTTTTCTCTCTAAATGATAACGCAAAGGATAGGCTTCCAATACGTCCTCCATACATGAGTATTATAAGTACAATTCTTGACACATTCCCAAGTTGTCTCGTGATACCTGTTGACATGCCGACGGTTCCATTTGCTGAAAATACTTCCAGTAAAATATCAATAATTGGAATTGGCTGCATGTAACTAATCAGAATTGCTGCTGTCATTGTCATGAACAAATTAATTGTACATACCAGACATGCTTTTTTTACGATCTCATCAGAAATTCTTCTGCCAAATACTTCACAGTCATGACGACTCTTGATTGCTGCGATCAGATACATAACGATCACAAAAATTGTTGTCGTTTTAATACCACCTGCTGTAGATCCAGATGATCCACCAATGAACATCAGAATGCAGGTAAACAGCTTTGTGCCCTCGCTGTAGCTGGCGATATCAAGTGTATTAAATCCGGCTGTTCTGGTCGTCACAGATGCGAACATGGCTGCATTGATCTTCTGTGGAACTGACAGACCTGCAAGAACACCGTTATTTTCAAATAAAAGATACAATGCACATCCACCAAATACCAGAATACCTGTCATTACAAGTACGATCTTTGTGTGGAGCATGTACTGTTTGAAGTGAAATTTATTTCTGGTCAAATCATCCCAGACAATAAATCCAATACCACCGATGACAATCAGAAGCATAACAACAATATTTACAACATAATCATCCCGATAGGCCATCAGTGAAGAATATTCTCCGCTATAGCTGCCCATCAGATCAAATCCTGCATTACAGAACGCGGAAATAGAATGAAAGATTCCATACCACATTCCTTTGATAATACCAAAATCAAAACTGAACCGGATTCCCAGAATCAGCGCTCCAATTCCTTCTATCAGAATCGTACCTTTAATTATTTTCTTTGCAAGTTTTACAACGCCACCGATCTTTAAAGTACTGACGCTTTCCTGCACCAATCCTCTTTCCTTAAGCCCGATCTTACGTCTGAGCAGGATTGAAAATCCGACGCCGATCGTCATAAAACCAAGTCCACCGATCTGAATACAGATTATGATGATCAGTTTTCCAAATATCGACCAGTGTAGTGCCGTATCAACCGTTACCAGCCCTGTTACACAAGTCGCACTGACTGATGTGAACAACGCATTCAGTGGGGATGTCCAGCTTCCGTTCGAGCTGGAAATTGGTAACGTCAGCAGTACCGTTGAAGTAAAAATAATAAGCGCAAATCCAAATGCGATGGTACGTGCCATTGATACTCCGTGTTTATTCTTTTTCACAACTTCTACCTTCCTCATATTACTATCATTCATTTGTTTTTTGTTTAAAAATCCCTGCGGATGTAATCCACAGGGTATAAGCCAAATCAGGCAACCATATTGTCCATTCTGTTCAGACTGAGCAGATTCAAGATTCCCTCTACGACAACATGACATAATGCAACAATATATCTGCAGTCGGCATAGACAGACTTATCAGCCTGAAGATACTGTTCATGTACATCCTGTACAAACTCACATAACTCATCAGGTGTCGCAAAAGATTTCGCAAGACTGATATTCACATAAACTTCTCCGCTGTGGATATAATCTTTCAAAGCATGTTTTAACTCTTTTTCATAAATACAATGTTGTCTGATACTTCCATCAAACACATCGTTATGGGGATATGTAAAATAATCGGCCATGTAGTGTGTAATCTCTCCTAATTTACGAAAATACGCTGTTGAGATCTTCTTAAATTCATCACTGTCAACAGTACACTGGTTAATCGCCGTTCTGACCATTGCAAATGTCTCATTCATATTATGCTTTGTCGTTACAAATGATGGTTTACAATCTGGCAGAATACTTCCCACAATAAATGCTTTTCTATGTTCGTCAAGCAAAACGCTGTCCACATTATCGATTAAATACATTGATAATGAGACATGTGACTTTTTACGCATATTTTTCCTCATTTCCAAATGCATGTGACAATCTATATTATCCTATTCACATGTACTCTGATGGTTCCTATAAATACCGAATAGCCGACGACAGTAACTATCATCGACTATACTATTCTATACTTATTGACATGATTTTACAACCACTATTTTCGATTATCTGTCCAGGATATAACTGACCGTTCCAAATGAGAACATAAGCGGAATACAGCACATTCCCATTTCTAATTCACTTTTTCCTGTCGTAAGTCTGACTGGATGAAGTTTGAGTTCAATTTCATATTCTCTTGCCACATGAAGCAGGAACAGGCCATTTTGCAGATTCATCAGATCCTGTCCAGCAGCCTTTGAATATTCGTCAAGTACCGGAATCTCTTCTCCAGCAAATCTGGATGCAAGCTGGATAAACGTAATTTCATCTGCTTCAAGTACCGTTTTCATGTTCAGAATTCCAGTCATTTTCTGCTGCAGCATAACTGTATCTTCACACTTCGTCCCCGTTTTCATGGGAACCGGTACAAAATCGCTGCCAACGAAACGGATCAGATTATGAAATAACAAAACAATATACTCAGCAAGCGCATTTGCATTCTTCTCTTTTTCAAGGTGATAATACCTTTCGATAAATGTTGCTGCACGTTCGTCGTCCATGGCCGTCATATCCTGGTCTGTCAGGTCATAATTTGCCCGGAATTCATTTAATGCCTTTGCAAATGTCGCATTGTCCATATATTCTTTATCAACGAGTGCCTGCGCCAGCAGCAGATGTCTTGATGGCTGCCCTGACAAAAGCTCTTCGACCTGTTCTCTGCTCATGTATCCAAGTCCGACTGCCAGCTCCCCAAAACGCATGTCCACTTTCGCTTGTTTTCTATGAATTTCCTCAATCTGCTCAGCCGTCAGATATCCTGCATTCATAGCAAGCACTCCCAACTTTACCCTTGATCTTTTCATTGCTTTCAGGCCATCCAACAGCTGTTGTCTGGTCAGGTACTGATTTGTAAATAAATATCCTGCAAAAAACTGTGCAAACATCTTATTGTCCTCCCAATGCTTAGCATATTTTAGAAGTATTGTACTGTGTCATTCGGTTATCTTTCCGTTCTTTTGTAATTATTGCACAAATATATGAACTAATCTTACAACAATTTCATTCTATTTGCAATGCATGTTCCTTCATTGACAAAGATTTATTTTTCCTGTAACATCAGATTAAAATAAGAACGATACAGAAAGGATGCGGTTTTGTTGAAGAAAATTGATCTGCATACACATTCCACCTGTTCAGATGGTACGGTCACACCCTCAGGACTGGTCACAATGGCAAAAGAAATAGGCCTTTCAGCCATTGCACTGACGGATCATGATACCATCGCTGGTGTCAGTGAACTGATGGAGGCTGGTGCCACTGCAGGACTTGAGACTATTCCTGGCATTGAGCTCAGCAGTTCCTACGGTACTACACAAGAAAAAGAAATCCACATAGTCGGTCTGTTTATCGACTATCACAACCAGGAATTCATAGATGCACTCGATCATCTGCAGGCGGTACGACGAGAACGAAATATCAAAATGGTAGCGCTCTGCCAGCAACACGGCTTTGCCTTTACCTATGACGAGATGCTCTCCCGATATAAAGAATCCGTCATTACCAGGGCACATTTTGCTGACATGATGATGGAAAAAGGATATGTAAAAAGCCGGAACGAAGCATTTGAACGCTATATCGGAGATTACGGTCCATGTTTTCTTCCCCGCATAAAGATGAGCTGTCAGGAGACGATCTCCCTGATCAAGAAAGCGGGAGGACTGGCTATTCTTGCACATCCAACACTTTATCATATGGGCAAGACCGAACTGCGTAAGTTAATTGAATTCCTGATTGCGTCAGGATTAGATGGAATTGAATGCATTTACTCCACTTATACCATGGGCGAAGAACTGATGATCCGTGGGCTCGCAAAAGAATACGGGCTCCTGCTCTCCGGTGGTTCTGATTACCATGGTGCTAATAAGCCCCATATTTCTCTCGGATCAGGAAAAGGACATCTCTGTGTTCCTTACGATTATCTGACCGATCTAAAGAACGCTGCCGGTTTGTAAGGCAACCAAAAAGACATCTGTAGCCTCAACCACAGATGTCTTTTTTATAGACCTAAAATATTAAATTCATATTTCTTCCCATTGTACCTTAAAGTGGTACAAATGTTCTTGTCTTCTTTGTTTCTGTCTTCGAATTAGCCTTGATCAGTTCCTTGCAAAATTGTTCCTGTGCATTTACGATCTTTCTGCGTCCGCGTTTATCCACTTTCTCATAAGACCCGTCTGCCTTCATAATATGCGCTTTTTCATTATCTTCAAGTTGGGTCATCAGTACATGCAGTACCCGTTTTTTCAGTCTTTCATCTTCAACAGGGAATAATATTTCGACACGTTTATCCAGATTTCTTGGCATCCAGTCCGCACTGCCCATATAAATCTCTCCTTTTCCACCATTTTCAAAATAAAAGATTCTCGCATGTTCCAGAAAGTTTCCAACGATAGAGCGAACTGATATATTTTCACTCAGTCCTTTTACACCAGGAATCAGACAGCAGATTCCCCTGACGATAAGTTCGATTTTTACACCGGCACTGGAGGCACGATACAGTTCTTCCATGATCTTTTTATCGCAGAGAGAATTCATTTTTGCTATGATATGCGCATTTTTTCCACTCTTTGCATTTCTGATTTCCCGATCGATCAGATATAGGAATTTATCCCGCAGCCAGATCGGTGCAAGGCTCAGTTTGTTCCATTTTAAAGGCTCTGAATACCCGGATATCATATTAAATACTGCTGTTGCATCCTCTCCGATCTGGTTCGCGCAGGTCAGAAGTCCAAGATCCGTATAGAGTTTTGCTGTGGAATCATTATAGTTTCCAGTTCCGAGATGAACATATCTGCGAATACCGTCTTCTTCCCTTCTGACGACCAGTGTGATTTTGCAGTGTGTTTTCAGTCCAAGCAGCCCGTATATAACATGGCAGCCCGCTTTTTCCAGTTTTTTCGCCCAAATAATGTTATTTTCTTCATCGAACCTTGCTTTTAATTCAACAAGGACAGATACCTGTTTTCCTCGTTCTGCTGCCTCTGCCAGTGACGCAATAATAGGCGAATGTCCACTGACTCTGTACAAGGTCTGCTTGATTGCCAGCACCTTGGGATCTTTGGCCGCCTGTCGCACAAAATCCACGACTGGATCAAATGTCTCATAAGGATGATGCAGTAAAATATCGTGATTTCTGATCTGGCTGAACAGATCTTCCTCGTTTTCTATACCGATCACAGGCTGTGGTTTATATGAAGGATGTTTCAATTCGTCATATCCATCCATTCCGTATACTTTCATCAAAAATGTCAGGTCAAGAGGACCGCTGATTGAATAGATGTCATCGTCATCGATCTTTAAATTCTTCTTTAGGATCTTAAGCAGTCTCTTATCAATTCGATCTTCCACTTCCAGTTTGATTGCTTCTCCCCATTGCCGTTTACGAATCTGTTTCTGGATTTCCTGCAACAGATCCCCCATTTCTTCCTCATCTATTTCAAAATCAGCATCTCTCATAATTCTGTAAGGGTGAGATGTCACGACATCATAATTCAGAAACAGTTTGTCTATATTCTTTTCAATGATTTCTTCAAGTAAAACAAGCGTACAGCCTTCCCCACCTGGAATTCGGACAATTCTTGGCAGTACGGAAGGAACCTGTACTGTAGCAAAATCAAAATCCCTATCTCCATTCTTTTTCTGAAGCAGTGCCGCTATATTTAACGTCTTATTACGAATCAGTGGAAATGGTCTTGAAGAATCCACTGCCATTGGTGTTACAACCGGATAAACCTCATTTTCAAAGTATTTATCCACAAATTCCGACTGTTTCTTATTCAGCTTGTGATAATCCGTTATGACTTTCACCTTTGCGCGGTGCAGTTGCGGCAGAAGGGAACGATTCAGTGTCGAATACTGTAGCGCTACAAAATCATGCTCTTTCCTGCTGATTCCGGCAAGCTGCTGAGCAGGTGTCATTCCGGAGATATCTCGCTTATCATAACCGGCATTCATCATATCTTTCAGGGAGGCTACACGGATCATTACAAATTCATCCAGATTGGATGCTGTAATACTTAGGAACTTCAGTCTCTCAAATAAAGGAATGTTCTTATCCCGCGCTTCGCTAAGTACCCTGTAGTTAAATTCCATCCAGCTCAGTTCTCTGTTAATAAAATTCTCAGGCTTTCCATAATCCATATCTGCCACCTCCTAATTTCTTCTCTGTCTGATTACCGGTTTAATTCCATATACTTCCTCAAAAAATGCTGCCTTCTCATCGAACAGGCCTTTTTCCAGCACAATATCTTCATACGTGCTAGTCGTCAGATACAATCTGTTTTCGTCCAATTTCACCTTCAGGCTGGACATTTTCTGCTTGTGACTTCTATCCAGTGCATTTGCTACACGTAGAATAGACGTCAGTTTCGTGATCGTCAGATACATGGATTTGTACTGCCCCTCTACCAGATCGCTGTTATAATCGAACTCCATCGTATTATATTTTACAATTTGTGCCACCATGACACGTTCCATATGAGACATACCGATAATTTCTGTCGACATGATAATATTAAATGCAGCTTCCGCTGGATAGACCAAACTGATATATTTTCCACAGTCATGCAAAATTGCAGATAATTGCAGAATCAGACGTTCTCTGTCTCCCAGTCCGTGTATCTTTTTCATTACATCATAGATTACAAGCGATGTATCTTCTACGAACTTTGTATGTTCCTTATTACACATATAGCGCCTTGCGATCACCTTTGCTGCCGAGAGAATATCTCCCTGGAAATCATGATTCAGGTTGATCATTCCATGGTTTTCCGCATATTCGATCACCAGTCCGTCTCCCAGTTTGACCACAGGTGTCCACATATTTTTTGCATCTGTAAAATCGAACATCCTTCGAAATAACATCATACTTGGTATGATCAGACTCGACTGTTCTTCTGGAATATTGAACTTTCTCGCCATACTTTCCTGTGTATCCTCTACCTGCTGGTCATACAGATGATAGAACTGTTCCTTGGTAATATAGTCCTTCTGGCTGTCTCTTGACAGACAAATATAGGAAACATTTTCACCAGTACCGATAATATTGCTGATACTACGTCCTTTAATAAAGATCTTGCTAAATGTTTCGAGATCATTATCTACATATTCTTCGATTATTTCTCTGTAATTGGCTGCATTTTTTGCAGAACGGGACAACAGCTCACGAATTCGCAGTGCGCCCAGTCTGATGTTTTGAGTCGTGATCAATGCTCCCTTATCGAACAGCGTGACCTGTGCACTGCCTGCTCCCATATCAATCAGAATCGTTCCATTTTCAATAATCTTATCGAAATTCTTTTCCTTAATAGCAAATGCTTTATAACTCAAAAATCTCTGTTCCGAATTTGACAGGATGCTGACAGTAAGTCCGGTCTTCACTTTGATTCTGTCCAAGATACTATTGGCGTTCACAGCCTCACGGATTGCACTTGTGGCGCAGGCACGATAGGCATCGACGTGATAGGATCTCATAATGTGACTAAAATCATAGAGTACATCACAAAGCTCATCGACCAGTTCAAAGCTGATCTTCCTGTAATTATAAGTTTCTCTGCCTAGTTCTATGATATGACTGACCCTGTCGATTTCTTTGATTCCATTCTTTTTAGAGACTTCAAAAATTTTCATTTCCAGTTCATACGAACCGACACTGATGGCAGCGAACATTTTCATTGTCATATTTTCACCCCCACTTCTTTTTCAGGGCAATTTAATAATTTCCCAAAAACTTGATTCCATTCGCTTCTTCCTGAATTCCATGTAAGGCATTCAATACTTCTGGTTCATCAATATTTCCCATAAAGTCAACAAAGAAACGATATTCCCATGCCTTATCTTCAATCGGTCTTGATTCGATCTTCGTCATATTCAGACCGTTATATATAATATGGCTCAACAGATTGTACAATGTTCCTGCTTCATCATTCGTTTCAAAACAAATACTCATTTTTCTGGCATTCTTAACGAACATTCTCTTATTTGTTACAATGACAAATCTTGTTGTATTATTGTCTTCATCATTAATATTGCGATCCAGTACTTCCAGTCCAAAAAATGCGCCTGCTTCCTCGCTGGCTATTGCCACATGTTCCGGATTTTTTTCTTCCAGTACTTTCTGTGCGCTGACCGCTGTATTGGACTGACTGATTTTCTTCCAGTTCCCATGCGCATCCAGATATTTTTCGCACTGCATCAGGCCCTGTGGGTGAGAATAAACGACTTTTACCTTATTCATATCAGTGCCTGGCAGACCAAGTAATGCATGAGATACCTTTACATACTGTTCTGCAACTATATAGTTGTCATATTCCTTTAATAAATCATATACTTTTGCAACATTGCCTGCTGTTGAATTTTCAATTGGAAGAACCGCATAATTTGCTCTTCCCGTTGCGACAGCTTCCATCGCATCTTTAAATGCAGGTACATGAAAAGAACTTACATTTTCACCAAAGAACTTTCTGGTAGCAATATAACTGTAAGCGCCTGGTACTCCCTGATAAACGACTCTGCAATTCTTAGTATCAATTGCATCCACTGCCTTGTATGGTTCCCTGAGTGTCAGCCCGTTCTCCTCAAGCAGCTTGTACTGCATTTTTCTGCTCAT
This sequence comes from uncultured bacterium, assembly GCA_905215405.1. Taxonomy (GTDB): domain Bacteria; phylum Bacillota; class Clostridia; order Lachnospirales; family Lachnospiraceae; genus CAJMQE01. The sequence goes on along the minus strand of CAJMQE010000095.1, from coordinate 514 downwards.
TGCCATGATATTGCTGAACAATTCAATCACACCATGTTTATTATCTATATTGCTGACCATATCTGCTATGGTTTCCAGCTTTTCATTTTCCCTTTTGGTATCCAGGACTTTCTTGCCTGTCTGGATCTTATATTCTGCAACTTCTGTGCAGAGTCTCATTCTTTCCTCATACAATTCAACGATCTGTCTGTCGATAACATCAATCTGTTCTCTGATTTTTCCTAAATCTAACATTTTTTTGTACCTCTTATCTCCTGATGAATTAATATACATATTATCTGCATAAATATAGTGACCTGTCTTTTGCTTTTCGGAACATGTCTGCCGTAACACGGCTGTAATTCCACGATACAAAAGACTATACCCATTCGGGTGCTTTTTCATTTATTCATTTGTATTAAGTAAATATTATAGCATAGTCATTGCTCTTTTTACACCAAAATATAAATATTACAGATATATTTGAGGCTTCGTGTATAGTTGTGGCTAACTCCACCTCAAATTTATAAATTTA
>CAJMQE010000094.1 GCA_905215405.1 uncultured bacterium | reverse complement strand
TCCCACACCACATTTTCTGTGATGTGAGACTTTCTTAACTTAATGCCATTGAGATTCCAGTCACTGGATCATTGACGAAGAAGCTGCGGTTACTGTAAGACGTATCTATCAATTGATTGTGGAAGGTCTTGGACCGTCCCAGATTGCAAGACTTCTTACTTCTGAAAAAGTAGAACGTCCATCTTATTATCTCGCTATGCGTGGACTTGGCAGTTGCAGAGGTTCTTGTGATATGTCAAAACCATATACCTGGACTGCAAGCACTATCACTGACATGGTAAAAAAGCAGGAATATATGGGGCATACCGTTAATTTCCGTAATTACAAGGAATCCTATAAGGATAAACTCTCGAAGAAAGTCAATCCTAAGGATTGGGTTATCTTTGAAAACACGCAGGATGCTATTGTTGACGAAGATACTTGGAACATGGTTCAACAGATTCGTAAAACTAAACGACAGCCTTGTAAACGTGGTTATGTAAATCCTCTTACTGGTCTTATGTATTGTTCAGACTGTGGTGCTAAAATGTATAATCACAGAACTGGTGGATATGAGAAAAAAGATGCTGATGGAAATCCAACTGGAAAATACACCAATGCACAGGATAACTACCATTGCTCCACTTACAGCCTTAATAAGACGAATTTCGTGAATAGATGCTCACAACACCACGTTCGTACCGATGTAGTCAGAGAATTGATTTTAGAAACGATTAAGGCTACTTGTGGATTCGTGCTAGAGCATGAAGATGCATTTATTGCAAAAGTGCGTAATGCTTCGGAAATCCAGCGTGCAGATTCCGCCAAACTCTTGCAGAAACGTCTTTCCAGAGAAGAAAAGAGAATCCTTGAACTGAATCAGCTCATGAAGAAGATTTATGAGGATAATGTCAAAGGGAAATTGTCAGACAAACGATTTGAAATGCTCTTAGAAGAATATGAAAAAGAGCAGACATATTTAGAAGAATCTGTAGTTTGCCTAAAAAATGAATTAATTTCCTACGAAGAAGATTCCAATCGAGTAGATAAATTCATTGAACTGGTACACAAATATACAGACTTCGCCGAACTGACTACTCCTATGCTTCATGAATTTGTCGAAAAAATTGTAGTACACGAAGCAGATAAGTCCTCTGGTGTGCGTATGCAACAGATTGACATTTATCTAAAGTATGTTGGAAAACTGGATGCCCCAATGAAAGAAGTAACTCCTGAGGAATTCAAGGAAGAAGAAAAGAAACGCAAGAAACGTGCTTGGAATCGCAATTATATGCGCCGCAAGTACGAAAAAGAAAAGACTGAAAGAGAAGCCTTAGAACTCCAAAAGACAGCCGAATAATCGGCTGTCCTAGAAATATCCTAATGAACGGCATACATGGCTGTGACGTAGGTCATGGATTCTAATTCTCTGCACTCCTGCTTTCTTAGCCCCACGATCCATTTCATGATGCAAATATGTTTTTGTAATATGAAACAACCTATCTTTCTTGGTAATTCCATATAACCGACTCATATAATCCTGCAATTCATCTCGTAAAAAATCAGGAATCACTACATCACGTTTACTCTTTGGAGTCTTTGGATCTGTAATTACATCCTTACCCCTGATTCGCTGATAGGATTTTGTAATATGAATCATGCTCTTTGGAATATCAATATCTGCTGGTGTTAGTGCCAGTAATTCTCCCATTCGAAGACCACACCAATAGAGAATCTGAAACGCATAATAGGAAACCGGCTTGTCCTTTACCTGCTCGATAAATTTCAAATACTCTTCTTTTGTCCAAAAGAGCATTTCGTCTGCTTTCCCTTTTCCCAATGGTCCAGCCTTCACTACAGGATTCTCTTTCAATTCATAAAATCGTACTGCATGATTAAATAATGCGCTCAACTCCGATTGAATTGTCTTCAGATACGTTGGTTTAAATAATGCTCCCTGCGGATTTTTAAGCTTAATCATCTGATTCTGCCACTGAATAATATCCGTCGGCTTGATATCCTTCATTTTCTTGTCCTTAAAATAAGGGAGTATCTTGCTGTTAACAACCGCCTCTTTCGTATTCCAAGTATTTTCCTTTAATTTGGGTTTCATATCTCTTGTATAGGCTTCTACAAAGTCATCAAAAGTCATTTCCAAATTAGCTTCTTCCTTCATACGAAAATGCTGTTCCCACTCTAATGCTTCTCTTCTGGTCTTGAACCCACGCTTCAACTTGCGCTTATTCTTGCCAGTCCAATCATAATAATGGAACGAGACATACCATGTGCCTCGCTCCTCGTCTTTATATGCTGCCATCCATTTCTCCTTTCGTTACGCTGTTACTCTTACTCCGTAAAACTTCTCTTCAAAATACTTAGTTGCTACTTTGCCAGGAATGGTAATAAAACCTTTTGCGTCAAGTTCTTCATTCATCTGTTTGATGAGTTTATACGCATACGGTTTTGAAATGCCAAGCATTTCTGCCATCTCAGCTGCTGTAATATAGATTGCTCCTTCCATCCGTCCACCTCCTTTGTAAAAAATTATAAAATCTAACTAGGGACCTGGGGAACCACCCCGGCCGCTCAACTATTGTTTGGACTATTGCAGCAAGATTAGGTGCTATAACTCACGTTATAGCTACGGTTTTCCTGTTTGGAAAATCGTTGGCGTTCTGTGTATTCATATGCTGTTGATGTTTCGATCAACCTCGGCTATGCGCCCCGGGCCTGCTCTTGTGTGAGATATTCCCGCCAGTTCTGGGAGTGTCATCATCGCTCGCTTCCTTATCAGAAGGTCTTGGCAAATGTCTGTTAACATATGGTACCGCTCATTCAGTTGTATTAGTGTTCGCTTCATGGCGAATGTCCTGTTGTGATACCTATTATAATTCGCCTCATGGCGAATGCCAATATCATTTTCGCCTCTAGGCGAATATTTATATTTACTGTATCTCATTTATCAGATATAATAAGTCCTATAAGGTTTCATTTTTATTCGAATTTCAGTAAAGGAGACAGACTATGACCATTGGTAAAAAAATAAAATTTGTACGAAAACTCAGAAAAATGACCCAGCAGGAACTTGGAGTTGCTGTTGGTTTAGAAGAAAAAGGAGCTGCAAATCGTATTGCACAATACGAATGCGATTACAGAGTTCCTCAAAAAGACATGCTTATAGATATGGCAAAGGCTATGGATATTAATCCCCTGAACTTTGTCAGTGAAGTTCCAGGAAGCGCAGAAGATATTATGCAGACTTTCTTCTGGCTGGACGAAGATAACCGTGGTGCAATCAATCTTTTTTCTCTTATCCGTAGTAATAAAAAAGAAAAAGTCACCACAAAGGCGATAGCCCAATATGACGACAATGATGATTACTGGCCAGATGAACCGCCAGTTGGTATGTGGTTTAATTATGGGTTAGTTGATGAATTCATGAGAGAATGGATGATTCGAAAGCAGGAGCTGGCAAATAATGAGATAACAGAAAATGAGTATTTGGAATGGAAATTGAATTGGCCGGATACTTGTGATGATTGTGGGAAGAGTGAGGCGAAGAAAGGATGGCGTTAACATCCTTTCTTTTCTAGTTGATAGTTTCTATACTGTTGAGTTATATATTTTTATTATTTCTTCAAACAAGTCAACAGGATCTTCCTCTAATGCATACGCTAAAACAATTAGTTTTTCTATACTAATCCAATTTTTCCCTAACTCTACGTTTGCAAGGTGCCTAGGAGATATCCATGATTCTCCATTAAATATCTCTTCACTTCTATTGTCTATAAAATCTTCTCGTTTCTTGTATTCCTTACCCAAGGCTATCCTTTTATCCACAAGCATCCTACCTATTTCTACTAATTTTGCATTATATTCCTTTTTCTCAGCCATAGTCCTCCAAGCATGCACCATGGTGCATTGTTTTTTTGTTTATTTAATATTATAATACAACTATGCTCAAAGCAAAAGCTTTCGAGTAAAAAAATTATAGGAGGTTCAATTATGAACAACACAAAATTTACTTTCAAAGTCCACTCTTTACGCACCTTAACTTCCCCTTACGCTAGGAAGAATGATAAGGAAGAAAGCACCTTGGAAACTCTACACTATCTATTAGTTAATATGAAAGATATCCCTACAGATATTCCTTTAGATGTTAATCCAAGAGAACCAAAAATGACTACCAATGTAGCAAAAAACCTTATTAATGCTGTAACTGAACCCGAAACAGATTTTTACATAAACAATCGCGGGATTGTTCTTTCGGCAAAAAGCTTATCATTTGATACAAGCGCTTCTGAGGTTACAATTGACTTAGGAAATCAAGATTCAGATGCAGACAAATTCCAATACGGTATATTAGATGGTGGTCATACATATACTGCAATTATTCAAAAAAGAGACTCCATACCAGAAAGTATAGAAAAATATGTACGCGTAGAGGTTATTACTAGCGTACAAAATATTACTAGACTTTCTGATGCCAGAAATACTTCTGTGCAAGTATCTGATATCGCATTATTTAATTTAGATGACAAATTTGAATTTATCCAGCAGATAATTGCAAACGAATGTTATTCCGACGAGATTGCTTATAAAGATAATGAAGATAAGCCTATTAGTGTTTCGGAACTTCTTCGTTTGATGTATGCCTTTGATATTGACAAGTTTCCTGATGATAATTCTGCTCCTGTTCAAAGCTACTCTGGAAAGGCACAAGTATTCAAACGATATAAATCAGCTTACAATACTCCTTTTTATAAAGCTTTAACCGAACAACTTCCTTTGCTTATTGAATTATTTGATACTATAGAACAAGAACTCCCTACTATGTACAATGCATATAAAAAAGCTTTAGGTATAAATCCTCGTTTCGGTAGTGTTCGCGGAATCGAAAGTTTAGACCCAAAAAAGGAGACCACATTTGTTAAAAAATGTATTAGCTACAATATATCAAGTGGATACATTTATCCTATTTTTGGTGCTTTTAGAACATTGCTGCAATATGATGAAACTACACAAAAGGTTTCTTGGTTGTTCAATCCAATAGAAATATGGGAAGAAATCGGAGCCAGCCTTGCTCAAAACACTTTCGAGTCATATGGAAATCCTCAACTTGCCGGCAAGGATAAGCAACTCTGGTTGTCCAATTATCGTATTGTTGAAACACAAAGTTTAAGAAAACTTTTACATTCCAGAAAATAGGTATCAAAAAGGTATCACACCCCAAAGAAAAGCCCCAAGAGCCGCGTAAATACGCCATTCTTGGGGCTTTGTTTTTTACTCAAACTCAATAGTAGCTGGTGGTTTACCCGTACAATCATACATTACACGGTTTACCCCTTTTACTTCATTTACAATTCTTGATGTTACTTTAGAAAGTACTTCCCATGGGATCTGGGCAGCTTCTGCTGTCATGAAATCACTTGTGTTTACTGCTCGCAGAGCGATTGCATAATCATAAGTTCTTTCATCACCCATAACACCTACGGAACGCATGTTAGTCAGGGCTGCGAAATACTGACCGAGGTCTTTGTCAACGCCTGCTTTTGCAATTTCTTCACGATAAATGGCATCTGCATCCTGAACGATTCTTACTTTTTCAGCTGTTACAGCACCAATGATACGGATACCAAGGCCTGGGCCTGGGAATGGCTGACGGCTTACCAGGTATTCTGGAATACCAAGTTCACGACCGGCTTTACGTACTTCATCTTTGAAAAGGTCACGGAGTGGTTCCACGATTTCCTTGAAATCAACATAGTCAGGAAGTCCGCCAACGTTGTGGTGAGATTTGATGACTGCTGATTTACCAAGACCTGATTCGATAACATCTGGGTAAATTGTTCCCTGTACAAGGTAATCTACTTTACCGATCTTCTTAGCTTCTTCTTCGAATACACGGATAAATTCTTCACCGATGATCTTTCTCTTCTTTTCAGGTTCTTCTACATTTGCAAGCTTTTCATAGAATCTGTCCTGTGCGTTAACACGGATAAAGTTGAGGTCATATGGACCTTCTGGACCGAATACAGCTTCTACTTCATCACCTTCGTTCTTTCTTAAAAGACCATGGTCAACAAATACACATGTCAGCTGTTTACCGACTGCTTTTGCAAGCATAACTGCTGCAACTGAGGAATCAACGCCACCAGAAAGAGCACATAATACTTTACCATCACCGATCTTTTCTTTCAGATTCTTGATCGTAGTTTCTACAAATGAATCCATCTTCCAGTCGCCTGCACATTTACATACGTCGAATAAGAAGTTATGAAGCATCTTCTTACCTTCCTGTGTATGCATAACTTCTGGATGGAACTGTACTGCATATAATTTTTCAGCATCATTTTCCATAGCTGCAACAGGGCATACAGGTGTATGTGCTGTTACTTTAAAGCCAGCTGGTGCTTCTGCGATATAATCCGTGTGGCTCATCCATGTAACTGTCTTCTTGCTTACACCCTTGAAGATAACAGATGATGAATCTGTATCAACTTCTGTTTTACCATATTCGCTGACAGGTGCTGTTTCTACCTTACCACCGAGTTTGTGTGCCATAAGCTGTGAGCCATAACAGATACCAAGGATAGGAATTCCTGCTTCAAATATTGCTTTTTCATAGCTTGGGGACTCTTCTTTATACACGCTCGCTGGTCCACCTGTAAATATAATACCCTTTGGATTTTTTTCTTTTATTTTGTCCAATGGAGTTGTATAAGGAATAACTTCACAATATACGTTACACTCTCTGACTCTTCTGGCGATAAGCTGGTTATACTGACCACCAAAATCAAGAACTAATACTAATTCTCTTTCCACAACATTTCCTCCTGTTTGTATTAAAAAGTTAACAATATTCATATAGCCATTGTCTATCAGTCTGTCCAATCGAAAAAATGGACCTGTTTATGAATTTATCTTCTATTATACCGAAGCTTTCTCCATATAGCAAGCAATACCTCTGCCAATTAAAGAGAAAATTTTAGTAAAAATGGAACTGTATTTAGTTACTCTGCTACTAATCTTCCAGGTACTTCTTAACATATTTCCCTGTATAGGACTCTTTGCACTTCACAATTTCTTCCGGTGTACCTGTTGCAACAACCGTACCACCACGGTCCCCACCTTCAGGTCCGATATCAATGATATGATCTGCTGTTTTAATTACATCCAGGTTATGTTCAATAACAACTACTGTATTACCACCCTCTGTCAGCTTATGAAGAATATCAACGAGTTTGTGAACATCTGCAAAATGTAATCCTGTTGTAGGTTCATCCAAAATGTAAATCGTCTTTCCAGTACTACGTTTACTCAGCTCTGTTGCCAGCTTGATACGCTGTGCTTCACCACCGGATAATTCGGTTGATGGCTGTCCCAGTCTGATATAAGAAAGGCCGACATCGTTCAGTGTTTCGATCTTTCTCTTGATGGAAGGCACATTTTCGAAGAATTTAACAGCTTCTTCAACTGTCATATTCAGAACATCATAAATGCTTTTCCCTTTATATTTTACTTCAAGTGTCTCACGGTTGTATCGTTTTCCACCGCAGACTTCACATGGTACATAAACATCTGGGAGGAAATGCATCTCGATCTTAATAATACCATCACCACTGCAGGCTTCACATCTTCCACCTTTGACATTGAAACTGAATCTTCCCTTTTTATATCCTCTGGCTTTTGCATCTGCTGTTGCAGCAAAAAGATCACGGATCTGATCAAACACACCTGTATAAGTAGCCGGATTTGATCTTGGCGTTCTTCCAATTGGTGACTGGTCAATTGCAATGACCTTGTCCAGCTGTTCCAGTCCGTCAATGCCATCATGCTTTCCTGGAATGACTCTGGAACGGTTCAATGTCTTAGATAAGTGCTTATAAAGAATTTCATTTACAAGTGAACTCTTACCTGAACCGGATACACCAGTTACAACTGTCATAATTCCAAGAGGGAACGTTACATCGATATTTTTCAAGTTATTTTCTCTTGCACCGCGAACAGTAATAAAGCCTGTCGGTTTCTTTCTTTCTGCTGGTACCGGAATTTTGATTCTGCCACTCAGGTATGCACCTGTAATAGATTTCTTGTTCTTCATGATCTGTTCTGCAGTACCGACTGCAACAACTTCTCCACCATGTTCACCTGCTCCAGGTCCGATATCCACAACATAATCTGCGGCTTTCATCGTATCTTCATCATGTTCCACAACAATAACAGAGTTACCAAGATCTCTTAAATGAATCAGTGTCTTTAACAGTTTGTCATTATCTCTCTGATGCAGACCAATACTTGGTTCATCCAGAATATAAGCCACACCGACAAGACCTGAACCGATCTGAGTCGCCAGACGGATTCTCTGTGCTTCACCACCAGACAATGTTCCTGTCGCTCTTGCAAGTGTCAGATAGTCAAGACCAACATCTACAAGGAATCCGATTCTTGCATTGATTTCCTTTAAGATCTGATCTCCGATCGTATGCTGTCTGTCTGACAGCTGCAGGTTCAGAAGGAACTGCTGCAGTTTGATAATGGACATGGAAGTCACTTCATAAATATTCTTATCCCCGACTGTTACTGCCAGTGATTCTTTCTTCAAACGTTCACCATGACATTCACTACAAGGTGTGATCTGCATAAATGTTTCATATTCGGCTTTCATCGTCTCAGAACTTGTCTCTCTGTAACGCTTCTGCACATTTTTGATCAGACCTTCGAAAGCGACATCATATACGCCTTCTCCACGCTGTCCCTTATAATAAACTTTTACCGTTCTGCCTTTTGTTCCATATAAGATCACATCTCTGATCTCATCTGGATAATCCTTAAATGGTGTTGCAAGGCTGAAGTTATATTCTTTTGCAAGTGCATCCATAATTGCACGGGTAAAGCTTGTCTTTTCTGTAACTGACTGCCATCCCATAACTACGATTGCACCATCATCAATGCTCAGACTTTCATCTGGAATCATCAGTTCCACATCAAATTCCATCTTATATCCAAGTCCATAGCAGACCGGACACGCACCAAATGGATTATTGAAAGAAAAGCTTCTTGGTTCAATTTCATCAATGCTGACACCACAATCCGGACAACTGAAGCTCTGACTGAAGTTAATTGGTTCTCCACCAATTACATCTACTGTCATCAGACCATCTCCCAGCTTCAGAACTGTTTCCACAGAATCTGTCAGACGTTTTTCAATGCCTGGTTTTACAGCAATACGATCGACAACAATATCAATATTATGCTTCTTATTCTTCTCAAGTTTAATATCATCTGTCAGTTCATACATATTTCCATCGATGATCACACGCACATAACCGCTCTTTTTTGCGTGTTCCAGAACTTTTACATGTTCCCCTTTACGTCCTCTGACAACAGGTGCCAGCAGCTGGATCTTCGTTCTTTCTGGCAATTCCATGATCTGATCTACCATCTGGTCAACAGTCTGCTTCATGATCTCTTTTCCGCAGACTGGACAATGTGGAATACCGATTCTTGCATATAAAAGTCGGAAATAATCATAGATTTCTGTTACTGTACCAACTGTAGATCTTGGATTTCTGTTCGTAGACTTCTGATCGATAGAGATTGCTGGTGAAAGCCCTTCAATGCTCTCAACATCCGGTTTCTCCATCTGTCCAAGGAACTGTCTTGCGTAGGAAGACAAAGACTCCATATAACGTCTCTGACCTTCTGCATAAATCGTATCAAATGCAAGAGATGATTTTCCAGAACCACTCAGCCCTGTCAGTACAACCAGCTCATCTCTGGGAATATCTACTGAGACATTTTTAAGGTTATGCTCATTTGCACCTCTGATCTTAATGTATTGTTTCTTACCTTTTTGCGCCATTTTTTACCTCGTTTTCTGCTTCAAATTCTGCTTTCTTATCTATTAGTGCGTTTCACTTATCAATCAATAATTAGTACAGGCCGACATTAATTCGGCTCTACCTTGCTCTCTATTCTAAAATATCTACTTTTCGTAGAGATATTTATTAACTTCTATCATACGGTCACGTAACTGGGCTGCCTGCTCAAAATTGAGTTCTGCTGCCGCTTTATGCATCTTCTTGGTAATTTCCTTCACTACCTTTTCCAGTTCTTTCTTGCTCATGGATTCAAAATCTTTTTCCATGTTATCGCCACTATCTTCAGCGACCTTAGAAATACTGATCAGTTCACGTACGGCCTTCTTAATTGTCGTTGGCGTAATTCCGTGTTCTTCATTATATTTTTGCTGAATGCTTCTACGACGCTCTGTCTCATCGATTGCCTTCTGCATGGATTCAGTGATCTTATCTGCATACATGATAACATGCCCTTCTGAATTACGGGCCGCACGGCCGATAGTCTGAATCAGAGATGTTTCAGTTCTTAAAAATCCTTCCTTATCTGCATCCAGAATTGCTACCAGCGTAATTTCCGGAATATCCAGACCTTCTCGTAAAAGGTTGATACCGACCAGCACATCAAATGCATCAAGTCGCATATCACGTATGATCTTAGCACGTTCCAGCGTATCGATATCTGCATGCAGATATTTTACACGAATACCGACTTCACGCATATAGTCCGTCAGATCTTCTGCCATACGTTTGGTCAGTGTCGTAATCAGGATCTTATTCTTCTTTGCGGCTTCCTTGTTGACCTCAGAGATCAGATCATCGATCTGTCCCTCGATTGGTCTGACTTCAATTTCTGGATCAAGAAGTCCTGTAGGACGAATGATCTGTTCCGCAGTCAGCATCTCATGTTCCTTCTCGTATGTGGAAGGTGTTGCGGATACGAACAGCATCTGGTCGATCTTCTCCTCAAACTCTCCAAAATTCAATGGACGGTTATCCTTTGCTGATGGAAGTCGGAATCCATAATCGACCAGCGTACTCTTTCTGGACTGATCGCCTGCGTACATACCACGAATCTGTGGAATTGTAATATGGGACTCATCTACCATGATCAGAAAATCATCTGGGAAATAGTCGATCAGCGTGTATGGTGGCGTTCCTGGTTCCAGTCCCGCAAGATGTCTGGAATAGTTCTCGATACCAGAGCAAAAGCCTGTCTCCTGCATCATTTCAATATCAAAATTCGTACGCTCCTCGATCCGCTGTGCTTCCAAGAGCTTATCCTCGCTCTTAAAATACTTGATTCTGTCTGCAAGTTCTTCTTTAATGCTTCCAATCGCCTTCTGCATCTTTTCCTTGTCAACAACATAATGGCTGTTAGGGAAAATTGCAATATGATCCAATGAACTCTTAATTTCCCCTGTCAGGGTATCTATTTCTGTTATTCTGTCCACTTCATCCCCGAAAAATTCGATTCGGACAGCCAGTTCACTTGAGATTGATGGAAATACTTCAACGACATCTCCACGAACACGGAATGTACCACGCTTAAAATCCATATCATTTCTTGTATACTGGATATCGATCAGTTTTTCGATGACTTCATCCCTATCCTTGATCATACCAGGACGAAGTGAAATTACCATATTCTTATAGTCAATAGGGGCACCCAGACCATAGATACAGGAAACACTGGCTACTATAATAACATCATTTCGTTCGGACAATGCTGCTGTTGCTGAGTGACGAAGCTTATCGATTTCATCATTGATAGCCGAATCCTTTGCAATATAGGTATCACTGGATGGTACATAGGCCTCTGGCTGATAATAATCATAGTAAGATACAAAGTACTCAACTGCATTTTCAGGGAAGAATTCCTTGAACTCGCTATATAACTGCGCAGCCAGTGTCTTATTATGTGATATGATCAGCGTGGGCTTCTGCATTTTCTGAATAATGTTCGCCATTGTAAATGTTTTACCGGACCCAGTTACTCCGACCAGTGTCTCGAACTGATTTCCTTCCTGAAATCCTTTTGCCAGCTTTTCAATTGCCTGTGGCTGGTCACCTGTCGGCTTATAATCTGATACCAGCTTAAATTCTCCCATCAACAAAACCTCTTCTCTTCTATATTTCACTCATCTATCTTTAAATCTATCTGATTGTTCTAACTATGCCTTCTAATTTTAGCATACCTGTCACCGTAATTTTCATTATAATTCTATAAAATATCTTCTATTTACATAATCTGTACAAATTAGCGTGTCTATATGTAAATGATTGTAAATATTTTACCACATCCATTCTTTCATTGCAAACATTTGTTCTGATATCACACTCCTCTACCGCTCAAATATCCTATTGCTATGCAAAACATTTTTTCGTAATACGAACTTTTCTTTGGCATATTTCTTGGGCATAAAAAAAGACGGCACTTCTTTGAGTACCGTCCTTTCCTATCCCTTAAAACAAGTGCTTTATTCCTTGCTTTAAGGTTATGCTAAATTTAATTGGTATTTGCGTTGTTTTGTTTGTGTTGTTTTGTTTGCTTTGTTTTGTTTGCTTTGTTTCATGAGTCTTCCTTTAATTTCTCTCGTGTATTGTTTTCATTTACTCATTAGTGCTGTCTTAATATCACAAAACATCATCCAGCTGTACAATCTTATTTCAGTGCTGCTCCAATCGTCAGAACACCTGTATTTACACCAAAATGTGCACCTGTTGTCGCATATGCACTATCGCCTTTTACTGTAAGGAACTCATTTGTTGTAATCGTTCCATCCGTATTTCTAAAAAGGGTATCGATATTTGCTGTCATAGCAGGTGCCTCTGTGGATACAAATTCTGATGTTGCTGGATCCGATACAACGGTTCCAACTTTATCTCCGCTCTTAACCGTTACAGGTGTGGATGCATCGGTCTGATAGAACTTCTTTGAGCTTGCATAAACCGAATTTAACAGTGTTCCAATAAATTTATCTGATGCAGTTGTATCTGCTGATAATAAATTGGTAAATGTTCCACCAGCTGTTGTTCTATAGAAATTAAAGTTCGATTTGGCATTATTGTAAGAAGTACAGTTCGTAAGACTTAACGCACCGCCATTTCCATTGTCAGTAAATCCATCTTTACCATTATTAAATGCAAGACAGTTAAATACTTTGTGCGCTGTTGGTACTTTTCCGTTGCTTCCACCAAGTTTGAATCCATTCATATCACCATTGGCTTCAGAATTACCATTTGTCAGTGTTCCATTGTTAAATGCGATACAGTTTCTGATAGTCACTACACCAATTGAACCAGTTGCCGGTTTTGCATACAGATCCCATCCGTCATCACAATTACAATAGGAAATACAACCATCGAATACATTGCCTTCACCACATGTCAGCTTTGATGCGAAACCATCTGCATTTTCACCTGTTGCAGGATCACAGTTATCAAATGATGTGCAGTTAATGATGTAATTATAGGATGGCCAGTCTTTGCTGTCTGAAAGAGAAGAATTTCTTCTGGCGATCTGAAGTCCCGTATCTCTGTTTGCCTGTAAAATACATCTTTCTACCACATTATGACTGCCTGTGACATAGATTCCATTATCTGCCGCGCCTTTTACTGTAATTCCATAAACATACCAGTAGCTTCCGTCGATCTGAAGCCCTCTGTCGTTGGTTGCTGTGTCCCCATAGACTTCTGTTGAAAAATCTAATGTTACAGTCGCACCATCTGCTGCTTTTAATACCTTATAAGCATTTGCCGCACCATTGTTGGTATTGGCAATTGTCAGCTGCTGATCTAATGTATACGTACCGGCCTGTAAAATAATTGCTGTACCTTCATGATCTGCTGCATATGTAATAGCTGCCTCAAGACTCATAGGAGCATCTTTTGTACCTGTTCCCTGCGCTGATGCATCAGTTACACAGTATACGGCATCTGCATAGTCTGTATCTTTCTTCTGACTCAGATTTGTTACAACACCTGTATCTGTATCAAGATATTCCTGTTTTTGTGCAGGCTCTGTTGATACTTCTGTTGTTGCCTCTGTCGTTACTTCTGTTGTTGCTTCTGTTGTTGCCTCTGTTGCTACTTCTGTTGCTACTTCTGTTGTTACTTCTGTTGTTGCTTCTGTTGTTGCTTCTGTTGTTGCTTCTGTTGTTGCTTCTGTCGTTGATTCTGTTGTTGCTTCTGTTGTTGCTTCTGTTGTTGCCTCTGTCGTTGCTTCTGTTGTTACTTCTGTTGTTGCTTCTGTTGTTGCTTCTGTTGTTGCTTCTGTTGTTGCTTCTGT
>CAJMQE010000093.1 GCA_905215405.1 uncultured bacterium | reverse complement strand
TGCCCATTCTCACAGCCCTTTATTTATTTGCTTCGTGGACATCGAAATTAATTCGATTGCATCAATGCTATTGATTTTTTCCCCTGTTTTGTTAAAATAGACTATTGTGGCTTGTCTTTGCATTTTTAGCCTTAAAGGCAGCTTATCAATAAAATAGTTCAACTGGAGAATACGATGAAAAATAATACAAATGACGAATCAAATACATACGATTCTACACTCACTTATGTACCTGATTCTAAATCGCTGCATTCCGATCTTTTGATTCAGGAATCGCTTTTATATAAATCATGTAATTTTGCTAAATATATTTTCAAATCTATACTTATATTTGCTCGACAGCAGGCAGTACTATCGGTAGCAATCATTGCTACAATCATCACATGCTTTTTTGTTCCAATAGATTCTGCCTATTTAGGGTCTTTTAACTGGCGCACTCTTGCAACTCTATTTTGTACGCTTGCAGTTGTCAGTGCTTTTTCTCACATCCATGTATTTGAAATTCTGAGCCGAAGCATAGTCATAAAACTACATAATCTTAGAAATGCAACACTAGCGCTGGTTTTCATTACTTTCTTTGGATCTATGCTTCTTGCAAATGATATGGCGTTGCTCACATTTCTTCCATTGGGGTATTTCGTACTTAACTCTACTAATAACAAACAGGCAATGGCATTTACATTTATCATGCAGAATATTGCAGCAAATCTGGGCGGTATGATTACTGCTTTTGGTAATCCACAAAATTTATATCTTTATTCCTACTACCATATTGATACACTGGAATTTTCAAAAATCATGTTGCCATCTTTTACAGCTGCAACCATCATGATCTTTTTGATCTGCATGTTCGTCAAAAAAACGCCGCTCCAATTGGAAGATGATAAATACTACGAATTAAATAAAAAAAGAGCACTTATATACAGCGTTCTTTTTATTTGCAGTATTGCTATTGTATTTCGTATTATTCCTTATTTTTCTGGGACAATTGTAATCACCATACTATTACTTTATCTGGACAGGAAATCAATTCGTGAAGTTAATTATCCTTTGTTATTAACATTTTGCGTCTTTTTTATATTTAGTGGAAATATGGCCCGCATCCCTGCTGTAAGCAGTTTCTTTGCGTCCGTTCTACCAATCAATACACTTTTATTCGGTATTCTATCCTGTCAGTTCATTAGTAATGTACCAAGTGCTGTTCTTCTGTCTCATTTTACCGATAATTATGCCAGTCTTCTTCCCGCTGTAAATATTGGGGGCTGTGGTACTTTAATTGCCTCACTGGCCAGTCTGATTACATTTACAGAGTACAAAAAACATAATCCTGATAAGACAGGCAAATATATTATACTTTTTTCTATATTTAACTTTGGCTTTGTTCTGCTTCTCTATCTGGTCCAAATGATCTTCACATTACACACGACAATGTGAATAAAGTAACAAATAATATGGAGAGAAAAAATAATATAAAAATAACAAAAACCGACTTTCAAAAGTTAGATGCAAATGTGCTTCATGATGTGATTCATGATATGTATCTTTGATTGGTATGATCCAATAGAGATACATCCACCGCAGCTTGCTAATATTTGTGAAGTCGGTTTTTTATGTACTTTGTCTTACATAATTAGTTTAAATTTGCCATTTAATTCTGCTCTGTCATCACTGTTTCTAATGTCTGTTCAGTAGCCTGGGATGTATTTACAGCATTGGCATCTGTATTCTGATTATTACTCTGATTTCTCTTTTGAATTTCTTCTTCATACTTTGCTCGAGTAATTTCTCCATTATTCACCATATCTTTTAATTCCTGCAATGTATAGGTCGAAAGATCTGATGTCGAAGTACTAGAATTGGATGAGGTCGACCCCGTTGCTGTCGTTGCTGACGTAGCTGCCATTGATGGCGTAGCTGTTGAGGAAGCTCCCGCTATCGCAGTTGCAGAGGAAGTTCCTGTCATCGCAGCTGTAGACACACCAGATCCTGATGCCACTGTACCCGAACTTTCCGCAGACTGGTCAGAAATGTCCGTATTTTCTTTTGAATCTGTTGATTCATCTGATGAAGATGGAAGTCGTCTAACTGTACCAAGCGCCTGTGCACTAGCACCTTCTGCACTGATTTCAAGTGTATCTCCTTGTTTAGACGTAGAAATATTAGAAGATGCGTTTCCCGAATTCAGATTTAATTTCATTGAGGACGCTGATGTCTGCATTGATCTTGATTTTGATACATCATTATTTTTTGCAGCTTTACTACTATTCTCTGAGTCACTACTTACATTTGTCTGATAAGCCGATTTTATTTGATTATTGAGGCTTAAACTACTTGCACTAATAGATATCATATAAATTCTCCTTTGCAAAATAAATGTTATAAATAAAACAGATAGGTCTTAACGACCTTTGCTCTAGTCCTATTTCCCACTTATTTCCATTATTACAATGGTTTTCACAGTAAATTCATCAATATTTCACAAAATCCTTGCTAACCATCAATTAGACAAAAACATTTTATTTTAATTAGATATATACCAACTATAATTAAAACTCTATTTCATTTAGATATCGCCTTAGGATTATTTCAAAAGATTATGGTATATGAGTATTAAAATAACAAAAGAACAGCCAGCCCACATACAATGCGAACTGACTGTCTTCTATTCTATCACCTATATAATCACTTTCAAATGCTTATACTGGATATGATTTGCTTTCTGTATCTGCTACTTTAGCATCTACCTTTTTCTGCTGAGCTTCTCTGTATTTAAAGAATTCAGTTGCTACAGCTGGGAATAATGCATAAGATAATACATCTTCATCCTGCTGAACATACTGAGCTGCATCCTTCTTGAACTGATCAAGCTGTGGAGCAATCTTGTCTGCTGGACGACATGTAATAGGTTTTGTATCACCAATAGCCTTCTTCTGAATTTCTGCATTGAAAGGTTTAACAGTCTGACCAAATTCACCAGAAAGTACTTTCTTGGATTCTTTTGTGATCATCTTGTATCTTTCACCCTGCAGTACATTTAATACAGCCTGTGTACCAACGATCTGTGATGATGGTGTAACAAGAGGTGGTTCACCAAAGTCCTTACGAACTCTAGGAATTTCTTCAAGTACCTGCTGATATTTATCTTCAGCATGAGCATCTTTTAACTGTGATACAAGGTTTGATAACATACCACCTGGTACCTGATATAATAAAGTCTTAATATTAACACCAAGTACTTTAGTATTCATAAGACCGCTCTTTAATGCTTCTTCTCTCATTGGTCTGAAGTATTCAGCGATTTCAGCAAGAAGATTCTGATCAAGACCTGTATCATAAGGAGTACCCTTGAAAGTCTCTACCATAACTTCTGTAGCTGGCTGGCTTGTACCCATTGAGAATGGAGACATTGCTGTATCGATGACATCTGCACCAGCTTCAACAGCTTTCAGATAAGTCATTGATGCAACACCTGATGTATAATGTGTATGCATCTGAATTGGAATTGAAGCACCTTCTCTTAATGCCTGTACAAGTTCTGTAGCCTTGTAAGGAAGTAAAAGACCTGCCATATCTTTAATACAGATAGAATCTGCGCCCATATCTTCGATCTTCTTTGCAGTTTCTTTCCAGTAATCAAGTGTATATGCATCACCTAATGTATAAGAAAGTGCGATCTGTGCATGTCCTTTTTCTTTCTTAGCAGCCTTAACAGCTGTTTCGAGGTTACGAAGGTCATTAAAGCAATCAAAGATACGAATGATATCAATACCATTTGCAATTGATTTCTGAACAAAATATTCTACAACATCATCTGCATAATGATTGTAACCTAAGATATTCTGTCCTCTGAATAACATCTGTAATTTTGTATTTTTAAATCCATCTCTTAACTTACGAAGTCTTTCCCATGGATCTTCTTTTAAGAATCTGAGTGAAGCATCGAATGTAGCACCGCCCCAGCATTCTACTGAATGATAACCAACTTTATCCATCTTCTCAACGATTGGAAGCATCTGTTCTGTTGTCATTCTTGTAGCAATAAGTGACTGGTGTGCATCACGAAGAACTGTCTCAGTAATTTTTAAAGGTTTTTTAACCTGTTCTGACATATTAATTCCTCCTGTTTCTATATTTCATTTCAATTAAATCGATTAGATAATTCCGAACATAGCCATAAATGTACCAGCAACAACTGCTGTACCAATAACACCGGCTACGTTAGGACCCATAGCATGCATAAGAAGGAAGTTCGTAGGATCAGCTTCAGATCCAACCTTCTGTGAAACTCTGGCAGCCATTGGTACAGCAGATACACCTGCAGAACCAATTAATGGATTAACTTTACCATGTGTAACTTTGCACATCAGTTTACCAAATAATACACCTGCTGCAGTACCGAATGCGAAAGCAATCAGACCTAAAGCAACGATTTTAAGTGTAGCTACATTTAAGAATGCAGAAGCACTCGTTGTAGCACCAACTGAAGTACCAAGAACAATAACTACGATGTACATTAAAGCATTAGATGCTGTTTCTGTAAGCTGTTTAACAACACCTGATTCTTTAAATAAATTACCTAACATAAGCATACCAACAAGTGGTGCAGTTGTAGGAAGAATAAGAACTACTACGATTGTAACGATAACAGGGAACAGAATCTTTTCAAGTTTAGAAACTGGTCTTAACTGTTCCATCTTAATTGCACGTTCTTCTTTCGTTGTAAGTAATTTCATAATAGGTGGCTGAATAATTGGAACCAGTGACATATATGAATATGCTGCTACTGCAATAGGTCCCATATATTGAGTCTGACCAAGTTTACCGGCAAGGAAAATTGATGTAGGACCATCAGCACCACCGATGATTGAAATTGCTGCTGCTGCCTTATCATTGAATCCCATCAGGATTGCAAGGATATAAGCTGCGAAGATACCGAACTGTGCTGCGGCACCAAGCAGAAAACTCTTAGGATTGGCGATCAACGGGCCAAAGTCTGTCATGGCACCAACACCAAGGAAAATAAGTGAAGGAAGAATACTCCATTCATCCAACAAATAGAAATAATGTAATAAACCACCTACGCCGTTACTGGAATCTTCAATAGACAACATAATGTCTGGATAAAGATTAACCAGAAGCATACCAAACGAAATTGGTACAAGCAGAAGAGGTTCATAACCTTTTTTAATAGCTAAATACAAGAAAATCAGCGCGATTACTACCATCAGGTAGTTGCCCCATGTTAAGTTAAAGAAGGCTGTCTGATGCACAAGATTTTCTAATGTTTCTAAAATATAGCTCATGATTTGACCTCCAGTTTATGATTCTCATATAGTATGAGTTAGTTAAGTGTTGCTAATACTGCTCCAGCTTCAACTGAATCACCAACTGATACGTTAACACTTGCTACTGTTCCATCCTGTGGAGCAACGATTTCATTTTCCATCTTCATAGCTTCAAGGATTACGATAACGTCACCTTTCTTTACAGCCTGTCCAGCTGTTGCAGGTGTTTTTAAAATCTTTCCTGGCATAGGTGCATTAACTTTTACTGCTCCCTGAGTGCCAGCTGCTTTTGGAGCTGCTGCCTTTGGAGCCGCTTTTTTAACTGGAGCTGCAGGTATTGCTGTAGCTGTTCCTGCTGCGCCTTCTTCTACTGTTACATCATAAACGTTTCCGTTAACAGTTATTGTATAATTTTTCATTGTGAAAATCCTCCAATCAATGTTCTATGGCAATTACGCTCTCTGCCATTTACTTTTATTAACTCTTTTAATAGAACGAACAACAAGTCCATCTGCTGATGTACCTTCTGAAGCAGCGATCGCAGCTGTAATAACAGCAACAAGTTCAAGATCGTCAGTTTCATCAATTTCGTTTTCTTCTTTTTGAATAATCTGTGCTACTGTATTGTCAACAACATCTGTTGGAGAATTTGCAGCGGCCTTTTTGTCTTTCATAGCCTGTTCGAATTTGTTGATATATTTGAACAGTGAAATCAGGAATGAAATGAAAATCAATACAACGAATACAGTACCCATACCAATTACAGTATTTAATCCAGCTTTTTCCATCTTTTCAGCTAATGAATAATTAGGTGTAAAAGATGCACTAGTGATTGCACTGTCTTTGTCGATTGTCATTCTAAATTCGCAAGTTCTGTCTGAATAAGTAGCATCAGCTGTAACTGTTACTGCCTTAGATGTAGCGCTGAAATCATAATTCGTAATTTCAACAAATGTACCAAGGTGTTCCTTATTCGTCATCCAGCTCTGAATAATAGTATCATAGCCTTCACTTGCATTTTCATATTCTGTTTCGAGATCGTCATCAGAATATCCACTTAATGCAGTAAGATATTTTGAAACAAAGTTTTCTATATTATCCTGACTATATTCAAGGGCTTTTTCGCTCTTCTTTGTTGTCGTGCTTGTGCTGCCACATGCAGTCAGAGCAAAGACACAGGCTAACATACATAACAATAACAAGAATCCTTTTAATCTACTCTTCTTCATATTACGCGTCACCTCATATCAGACCGTTCCATGTTTCTTGGCTGGACGATCCTCTCTCTTTGTAAAAAGCATCTCAAACGCTGCTGTTACATATTTTCTTGTATCTTCAGCTTCAATAATAGCATCAACATAACCTCTTGCGGCGGCTGTTGCAACATTTGACTGAAGTTTATCATATTCTGATGCTTTTTCAGAAATAAGTGCGTTGGCATCATCTGCCTTACTTACTTCATCTGCATACATAATTTTTGCTGCCATTGTAGAATCCATCATACCGATTCTTGCTTCTGGCCAAGCGTATACCATGTCTGCACCAATTGCTTTACTGTTCATAGTTACATAAGCACTGCCGAAAGCATCGCCAATGACTACGTTAACCTTAGGAACTGTTGCATTTGCAAATGCATATGTTAATTTAGCTGTTGCTTTTGATATATTCTTTTCAGATTCAACAGTTGCTTCAAAGCCTGTTACATTAGTAAGTGAAAGAACAGGAATTTCAAATGCATCACAGAACTGAATAAATTCAGCTGCTTTTTCAGCACCTTCTGCTGTAATTACTGCATCGAATTTTTCTGCTTCTTTACCTTCTTCATCAAATACAACACTTCTGTTTGCAACAGCACCAACTGTTGTTCCGTTGAGTTTGATAAATCCAGTAACCATAGACTTTGCAAATTCTGACTTCACTTCAACAAATAAATTGTTGTCAGCGATATCAGTAAGTACCATAGCTGTATCTGCTGCTTCATTAACAAGATCAGCACATACTCTGTTTAAATCGTCTGTACATTCTTCATAAGACATATCGTCTTCATTATTAGCTGGTAACATGGAAACAAGGTTTCTGATGCCTTCAGCTATTTCTTCTTCACTGCCTGTAAAATCTACAAGACCAGCTTCTTTGCTCTGGAAATCAGCAGCTGCTGTATCCAGTTTTGTATCATTATTTCCATCAAGTGCATTAGGACTATTTACAAATAATCTGGCATTTTTGCTTTCCATAAATGTAAAATCTGTAAGAGATGGGAATAAAGCAAGTCCACCACCACAGTTTCCATAAATTGCTGTGATCTGAGGAATAACGCCTGATGCTAATGTTTGTTTCATATAAATCTCCCCAAAACCATTCAGCGCATCTGTTGCTTCCTGCAGTCTCATACCTGCACAATCGATGAGGCCAATAACAGGTGCCCCCATCTTTAATGCATAATCATAAAGATTTGCAATTTTCTTTGCATGCATTTCACCAATTGATCCATTTAAAACGGCTGTATCCTGGCTATATACATACACAAGATTTCCATCAATTACTCCGTAACCGGTGATTACTCCGTCTGCCGGAGTGTCTTTTTGCTGTAAGTTAAAATCTGTATTTCTTGCTTTAATTAAGCTACCGATCTCAACAAAACTGTTATCATCAAGAATAGCTTCTATTCTATTTCTTGCTGAACCTTGTGTTTGGTTGCTCATTTTCTATAGACCTCCATATTCATAATTTAATACCTAAAATCCGCTATTTAATTGTATAATATTACATACAAAATTTCAATCCTTATATTCTAAATTTTGCTAAAATTTTGTCAAATTAATTTTTCTTACTTCTTTTTAATGTTTACTTAATATAATTAAGTTGCAATCAATCTTTACTTTCGAAAACAATTAGTATTCCATTTTTAACTGTAATTGTTGCATCTTCGTTTTCAATCTCGTTACTGATTCCGACACTGACTCCCTGCTCCATCGTATAATTATGCAAAGGGTAATAAAATCCAGTGAGTGTTATTCCAGTTACCTGTGTCGTCATCGGAAGAAGTGAAACATATTTCCCGTACTGCTGCTTTTTACTAATTGTAAGTTCATGGTCAATCAATTGTATACGATTTCTTTCATTAATAAGATAACATCGGATTCCTTTTTCCATTGCCAGTTTCAGATTAAATATATTTGCCATGGTATGGTCCAGTCTGGTTCCGCTTCCGCCAAGGATCACAATTTCCTGTGGATTCATAGCAATTGCACGTAAAACTGCAAGATTTGTATCTGTATAATCTTTTTCACACGGATAAGTCTTTACTTCCGTATTGCTTTTTCTATAATGATCGATCAGAGAACTTTCCACAGAATCATAATCGCCAAGGATATAACCGATCTCAAGATTTAAGGCATCTGCATATTCAAGTCCCTTATCTGCTGCAATCACAAAATCAAATTCTTTATTTACAAGCCATTTTTTTGCCCAATCCATATCTACACTTCCGCCAGTCAGAATTAGGATTCTCTCTACAGATGAATTTTTATTCAACTTATTAGGAAGAGATTTCTTTTCAGTATTCATTTTTTGCCTCCGTTTATATACACAAATTTCCATTATTATAGCATATTCCTTTAAAAATTCACAATTTAGATTTATAATACAAACAGTTTGATTACCATGAAAGGAGTAACACAATGTCAATATGTCCAAAATGCAACACAGAATATGAATCTGAAATCGACTTTTGTCCGAACTGTAACTGTTCTCTCATTAACTTTCATACAGAGGGACTAAAATATGATTCTGTTGTATACCTTGAAAAAGAACAGGGAAAAAAGTTTGTTGATCTATTACATTATTCCGGCCTTTCTGAAGCCTATCTTCAGTTTATTTCAGATAATGATAACTATGCTATCCTAGTCGATCAGAAAAATTACAGAAAAGCAATGGATATCCTGTCTGTCTTTGAAGAAAATGAAGACGATGAAAGTGATTCACATGATGTAAATAACTTAGATCCCGCGTCAGATACATCAAAAGTATTTGAACGGACTGGAGAAAAGTATAAGGATAATTTATCTTCTGCCTACACCTTCTTTATATGTGGTGTACTTGGTCTTATTGTTGTTGCATGTAACGCATTTGGAATCATTTCCATATTTTCAAGTTCCCTCAGTTACAAAATCATCTTCAGCAGCGTAATGGGACTTTTATTCATTATTTTCATTATCATAGGTGTACGTGCCTTTCTGTATGCCAGAAAAATCAAAGGGAAAGCCGCTGAGGAAGATCAGCTGATACAGGATATTGCCTCATGGCTAAAGGATAATGTTACAAAAGATGATGTAAATGTTTTTCGTCAGGACTGCGATTCTGATGCAGACCTTTATTTTGAAGCTACTACCTATATTCAGAATCAGATTGGGAAACACTTTCCGGAAACACAGACTGCATTAATAGAATCCATGGCTGATGAATTCTATAATACACTTTTAGATAAATAATCATACTTTTACATATTAAAAAGGCTTACAGAAATTTCTGTAAGCCTTTTATTGTCTATAAGCCTAATGCTTGATATCATTTATAGACCACACTGTTTCATATCATGCCTGAATCAATTCACTTGCTATCTTCTATAAAATCTATCGCCTGATATCATCTATACATCTCAACCTAATTACGTTCAAGTTCTTTCCGTGTATACATTTGTTATCTGGACACATGCCATATCTTCTGATAATACATGCACTCTGCTTCTAACGTTCTTTACTCTTTGAGAGATAATGATCGATGCCCTTTGCCCCTGCTTTTCCAGCTCCCATAGCTAGTATTACAGTCGCAGCGCCTGTCACTGCATCTCCACCAGCATAAACGCCTTCTTTACTAGTCATACCGAATTCTTCATCTGCAACAATGCATTTCCATTTATTCGTTTCAAGCCCACTGGTTGTAGAAGAAATCAATGGATTTGGAGATGTACCAAGTGCCATAATAACGGTATCCAGATCCATATCAAAATCAGAACCTTTGATTTTAACCGGTCTTCTTCTTCCTGATGCATCAGGCTCACCAAGTTCCATTTTAACGCAGGTCAGTCCTTTTACCCATCCATTTTCATCCACAAGAACTTCTTTAGGATTGGTCAGAAGATCAAAAATAATGCCTTCCTGCTTTGCATGATGCACTTCTTCTGCTCTGGCAGGAAGTTCTTCTTCACTTCTTCTATAAACAATATGTACTTCAGCTCCAAGTCTGAGTGCCGTTCTTGCTGCATCCATAGCTACATTACCGCCGCCAATGACAGCAACTTTTTTACTCTTTACAATCGGTGTATCATAACGATCATCAAATGCTTTCATCAGATTACTTCTTGTCAAATATTCATTTGCACTAAAGACACCATTCGCATTTTCACCAGGGATAGCCATGAACTTTGGAAGTCCTGCGCCAGACCCGATAAATACGGCGTCAAATCCTTCATCATTCAACAATTGGTCAATTGTCACTGATTTACCAATAATAACATTCGTTTCAATTTTAACACCAAGACTCTTCACATTTTCAATTTCGCTTTTGACTACTGTTTCCTTGGGAAGTCTGAATTCTGGTATTCCATATACCAGAACGCCTCCTGCTTCATGCAGCGCTTCAAAGATCGTTACATCGTATCCCATCTTTGCAAGATCGCCTGCACAAGTCAGTCCGGAAGGACCAGAACCAATTACGGCAACTTTCTTACCATTTGATGTTTGTGGTTTTTCTGGCTTGATTTCATGTTCCCGAGCCCAGTCAGCGACAAATCTTTCCAGTTTACCTATAGAAATAGATTCGCCTTTGATTCCCCTGATGCATTTTCCCTCGCACTGACTTTCCTGAGGGCAGACACGCCCACAGACAGCTGGCAGCGCTGATGACTGTCCAATTATCTTGTAAGCTTCCTCTATATTGCCTTCTTTTACCTGGTGTACAAAAGCGGGTATATTAATTGAAACCGGACAACCTTTTATGCACTGTGCATTTTTACAATTAATGCATCTTGTCGCTTCTTCCATTGCTTCTTCTTGATTATATCCTAAACAAACTTCTTCAAAATTTGAATTTCTAACATTTGGATCCTGTTCTCTGACAGGTACTTTTTTCATTACATCCATAGTCTTCTCCTCTTTCTGCATGCCCCAGTCATGCGATTCGATTCTGCTTAGTTACATTGTCCACATCCACCGTGATGGGTGTCACCTTCCTGAAGTGCCAGCATAGCTCTTCCTTCTTCAGTTCTATACTGCTGCTGACGTTTCATTGCCTGATCAAAGTCAACTAGATGTCCGTCAAATTCAGGTCCATCTACACATGCGAATTTAATCTGATCACCTACAGAAAGTCTACATGCGCCACACATTCCAGTTCCATCTACCATGATCGGATTCATACTGACAATTGTATGAATACCAAGCTCTTTTGTAAGAAGACATACGAATTTCATCATGATCATTGGTCCAATTGCGACACAAACATCATAATGATTTCCTTTATTTTCTACAAGATCTTTAACAACTTCCGTTACCATTCCTTTTCTTTCATAACTTCCATCGTCTGTCGTTATGTACAGATTGCCAGCAACTTTACGCATTTCATCTTCCAAGATCAGAAGATCTTTTGTTTTAGCACCGACAATTACATCTGCTTTCATACCATGCTCATGAAGCCATTTTACCTGTGGATAAACTGGTGCCGTTCCCACGCCGCCAGCAACAAATAATATCTTTTTTCCTTTCAGGGTATCTAGATCTTCACTTACAAATTCGGACGCGCACCCCAGCGGTCCTACGAAGTCAGAAAATGCTTCTCCTGCTTTCATCTCTGACATCTTTTGTGTTGATGCACCTACTATCTGAAATACAATCGTAATTATGCCCTTCTCCCTGTCATAATCACAAATTGTCAATGGAATTCTCTCTCCACATTCATCAATCTTTGCGATGATAAATTGGCCGGGATGACAGTGCTTCGCTACCCTTGGAGCTTCAACATCCATTAAGAAAATCTTCTCTGCTAATTTCTCAGCTCGTTTAATCTTGTACATAACAGTACCCCTTTCGTATTATATATTTAAAGTTACCCGAGTATTACAATCTCCCTGCTCTATAGCAGAATCATTTGATTGTCCTTCTACCTAATACTCTACAGCTGTAAATGTACCGCTGCTTTCAGTAACTTTATAACATTGACCCGTTTTGACAGATACCCCATAATAATAACTCTGTCTGTTTGCTTTGTTATTTACTACAATATCGAAATATGATAAATACATTTCTGTATTATTTACTGTCTTTTTTGCATAATAAATGAATTTCGCATTGCCACCAGCTGTAAGTGTACTTCCGTCTGCCTTCAGATCCCCATTTGTAATCATTTTGGCCTTCAGAAGTTCAACTGCTTCATCAAAAGTATAAGACTTTGATACTGCCACATTATAATTTCTTTTTGTTATGGAACTCTCCAGATTATGTTCATTTAAAATCACTACAGATACTACCGTGTTCCCTTCTGGCATTGCAAAAGGACCTGTATATTCTGTAGCAGCGCCCGATGGTGTTGAACCATCAAGCGTATAAAATGCTGTTTCACCATCTTTGATATTCGTGATTTCTATCATCTGTCCGGCTTCATATGTTCCTGATGCAGGATTAATGACCGGTGCATCCGGTGTATCAAATTCTATTTTAAATTCGAGTACAATTGCATCACTCATTGTTCCTATTTTATTGATTGCGACTGCTTTTAATGTAGTTTCACCCGCATCCATGTGAACAGGATCAGTATAGAGCGTACTGTCCTTTGTTGGTTCTGTACCATCTGTTGTATAATATATTTCTTCGTTTTCATTTGCTGAAAGCGTTACATCTAATTCTTCATTATAAGAGCCACCAATCTCAGATGATACCGGACAATCTACAACATATTGCGATAAATACTTTTCACCATCTGTTCCTTTATATTTCTGGATCAGTGCATTCATTTTATCTCCACTTTCAATCCGCACATAATATGCTGCCAGATACTTGATTGCATTTTCATTATATTTATCACATGCCAATATATTTTCCAGCATTTTCACAGCCTCTTCATCCTGTGAATCCGCAATGTAACAATCATATATTTTAAACTTTAAGTCTACATTTTTCTTTGCAGTTGACAATTCATCTGCTTTTTTTAAATAAGGCAGTGCACTCGTATAGTTTTTCTGATTGTACAACTCAACACCTTTAGAATAATTATATTCATAGGTATTTTTCTTATTCTTGCTGTTTATTGTAAATATGACAAGCATAATCGCAATAATTGCAATAACAAGAGCACATACACCTGCAATTATGACTTTTGTTTTTTTGTCTAATTTCTTTTTGTTCTTACCACTCTGTGAATCAGGTCTTCCTGAATCTTTGCTTTGTAATTGTCGTTTATCTGATGCATTCTTGTTCTGTTGATTCTTTACACTTTGTTGCAGTTGTTGTCTATTTTCACTTTGTTGCGATGACAGTTTCTTTTCAGCTTGCTGTGGTGAGGTGTTCATTCCACTTTTATCTGTTTTCCCCTGATTAACAGGACTTTTACCCGAACCTGCTGTACCCATACTTACACTATTTTGAGTCCTGTTGTCAGCTTTCGTTCTATTCGCGTTACTATTTTCAACAAGTTTCATATCACTGCCATCCAGATTTAAATCCGTATGAGACAGGTCAGCCTTCATCGCTTCGTTAATTATTTCTTTATTTTGATCAAATTCTGTTTCATTGCTTATCTTAGCAATGTTTTTCGCTTGTATACCATCCAGTTTTTTCGTTTCCTGCATATTTAAATCAGGAATCACCTGTGTATTCTCTATCAGATCTGGATCACTCATTATTTCACGTAACCCGTCTTTTATGATGTTTCTATCAACAAAGGCTTTAGCTACACTTGTTTCTTCGTCTACAAGTTTTTCAATTGATTTTTGTAACTCGTTATCCAGCTCTTCATCTCTATTCAACTCACTGTCTAACTCTTCTTCATCAAAACTACCCATAGCCAGTCTCCTTGTATATAATTATGATTTATGATAGCACATTAAGAAAAAATAATCAATAAAATGAATATTCAGACAATAAGGAGGATTTTGGTATATATTCAGAGTGCATATTTCCTTACACTTTTCATTTTTTTCACATAATAAACACAGATTGCACACATTTAATCGATATAATGTATTTCAGATAGTAAAGATATTCTTTCTATCTCCCCCCCTCATATTTATGAAGAATGACGTAGTTTGTGCTGCGTCATTTTTTCTGTGTGCCAGGCATGGCACTAATCTAGCTGGTGAAAGTCCAGTCACGG
>CAJMQE010000092.1 GCA_905215405.1 uncultured bacterium | reverse complement strand
ATCCCCTTATAGGGGACACAGCAAACCACCGGTTATACCGGTGGCTGTGATTATATGAGTTTGAATGATATGGGGAACCGTTTACGACCTTAGTCAGAATAAAAATAAGTGATTTATAATATGGAATAAAGTTCCAGTCAAAAAAACTATGAAACTATAAAATATTTGTTGACAAAAGTCGACTAAGGTGGTATTATAAGCAAGTGCTGTTGATGAGCAATCTTCGACAGAGTAATGAGCAGTCGTGGCGGAATTGGCATACGCGCTAGACTAAGGATCTAGTGAGCATTGCGCTCGTGCGGGTTCAAGTCCCGCCGACTGCACTGGGTTAAGAGCCAGAGTACATTTGTATTCTGGCTCTTTTGTTATATAAAAATGATACATCGTGAGTAAAAAATGATACATCTTGAGTAAGAATGCAGGCAGAGCATGTCATGCATAGTACAAAGGTAAAATAAACAAATATGAGAATAGATAGAGTTGTTGTGAAGTAAGGGAGGAAGCAGAAAGATGACAGTAGAAAAGTATAAAGGGATTATATTTGATTTTGATTTTACACTTGGAGATACCACGGCGGGAATAGAAAACTGCATTCGGTATGGTCTGGAGACACTGCACCAGGCACAGGCGTCGCAGGAAGAGATTAGAAAGACAATTGGACATTCATTAAGTGTTACATATGAAATGTTGACGAATGATACAGATCCTGCGCATATTGATACATTTGTCAGATGCTTTAAAGAGCGGGCTGAGGAGGTAATGACTCCATCTGCTATACTTTATCCAGGCGTAGTAGAAATGCTTCGTATGTTAAAGAATAAAGGCTTACAGACAGGGGTAGTGACTTCAAAATACAATCACCGGATACAACAGATCCTTGCAAAATTTGCAATCAGTGATGGGATTGATGCTATTGTAGGTGCAGATGATGTAATGCATGAGAAACCGGACCCAGAGGGCCTACTGCAGATGCTTCAGAAAATGCAGTTAGAAAAGGAAGAGGTTCTATATATAGGAGACAGCTTTGTTGATGCAAAAGCGGCAGATGGAGCAGAAATCGACTTTGTGGGAGTGACAACTGGAACGACTGCACGGGATAAATTTCAGGAGTATCCGCATTGCATGATCCTGGATAATGTAAAGGAACTGATGCAATATTTTCTGTAACAATAAGTTTGAAATGATAAGAACAGATGGGCAGGTTCTGTGGGTGCCCACTGTTCTTTTTTTTAGTTGGTAAAGTTTGATACGAATTCTTTTTCGATTAACAAAGTCGTTCTGTTTTATTAGGGACCTCATGATAACCGGATTGCGTCAATTATATGAATACAATTTGCTGACTAATGTCATCACTTGCGCAGAAAAATTTGCTGCACTCATATGAGCAGAGTTTGGTGAAAAGTAATATTCTATCGCACCAACAATTGCAGAGGCACAAAATGTACTGTATAACTCTTCGTCCATTCCAGCATCTTCAAACTTTGTTTTATCAATATAAGCATGTAATTCGCGTTTGACAAAATTAAAAAATGTATCATGAAATGTGGATTTACCGCCATTGGAAAGCATGATAGCAAAGAAGTGGTAATGTTCCTCAAAGTAAGAAAACCACAATAGTTCCTGGTTGCTAGATGGATAGTCAGATGTTCCAGTACAGATTTCATGGAGACGATTGATGTGTTCTGCTATCATTTTTTCCATGAGATCATATTTATCTAAATAGTGATGATAAAAGGTTCGTCTTCCAACATCTGCTTTATCCGTAATATCTTTAATTGTAATATCATCTAAATTCTTTTCTGCTAATAAATCTAGAAATGACTGTTTGATGCATTCTTGAGAGCGTGTGATACGTCTGTCTTTCATGTAAAGGGCCTCCTGTTGCACAATTGTTATAGATATGTGCCATATGGCACAAACAAGGGTATTTTGATTATTGCAAATGGTATTGCTCTCTTATTATAATAATTATGGCACAAATGTGCAATAAATATCATAAAAAGGAGATCAATTATGGGTGAATTAAAAAGAGTGATTATATGTGGGCATACAGGTGCAACAGGAGTGAAAGTTTTAGACGAACTGGTTCGTGCAGATTGGGTATCGGAAATTGTAACAATTGGTCGTCGTAAGTATCCAAAATATGAAAATAACCGAAAGGTCAGACAAATAATCGTAAATGATATGAGTGATTTATCTAAGGTAGATTTAAAGGAGGTTGGAGCGGTTGACTTATCGTTTGATTTAATAGCAACACCAGTAAAAGAAGCATTTAAAGGAGAAGAAATTTATCGTAAAATTGATGTGGAAATGGCGTCGGCTTTTGCAGATCTCGCAAAGGCAGCTGGAGCAACATTTCTCGGGGCAGTAGGGATGGTACCTGCAAAAGGATCTGGAACAGATTATGCATCAAGAGCAAAAAGAGACTTTGAAAACCATGCGCGTAAACTGGAATTTGCACATTTGGCGATTATGAAGCCTATGTGGGTGAACCGTGAAGATGCGGGCAAATGGTACGAGAAGTTTTATACGATGTTTAGCAGGAATGTCACAAAAGTGTCAGATATGGCACACTGCCTGGTATGGGCTTCCAAAAATCAGTTGGAGCAGGAAAAAGAATATTTTGCAAAAGAAATGGAAGAGGTCTGGAGATCATAAAAGGGAAGTAAGGGGGATGCAATTAGATTCCTATAGAACAGGAGTGCTAAATGATTGCTCTTCGAATTGCTTTAAGAATTTACTTGAATGTAATTTACATTTAATATAGAAGAAACAGCTCTAAAATAG
The DNA here is from genome assembly GCA_905215405.1 of uncultured bacterium. Classification (GTDB taxonomy): domain Bacteria; phylum Bacillota; class Clostridia; order Lachnospirales; family Lachnospiraceae; genus CAJMQE01. Next base: position 12,414 of record CAJMQE010000092.1, on the reverse strand, counting down.
AAGCTGTAAGATGCATTTTTAGTGCAGCGTAAAAGGACAATCCTGGCGGGGTTGTCCTTTTTTCTATATGATATACTATGGTTTGATTATAATCATTGCGACTATAACCGTGTGTAAATAATTGTACTTATATAATTGTGAGGATCATATAAGTCGTGTGAGGATTCGGTAACTACTGATTTTACCTGAAATAAATGGGTGTGAGGGTCCATTTAACTTCTTTTGTGAGATTGGCTGTTGAGCCTGTTTCACCAGTTGTTGCGATTCTGTCTGTCAGGTATAGAGTGCACAGCAATAGGAAGCTGTCAAGTAACATGTAATGGTATGTAATGAGTGTTCAGTCATTTTGTGAGGATCATTACAGGTCAGGCACTGAACAGAGCAGAAATGCTTTAATATACCAGAATGTTCATAAGATTCTAATTTAATCCGGTATGTAATAACGAAAGACGGAATGCAATGGCGAATGCAGGAACAATAATAGGGCAATTTGAGGAATGACCAATATACGTTGGCAGTACAATCGGAATGGACGTAATGAAACCTGGCGGGGAATCAAAAAAAGGATAAAAAAAATCTCTATAGTTTTAGTAAACTATAGAGACGAATATAATCCGCGGTACCACTCTAATTGTCGTATAACGACCACTTAACCATATCAATTAATATGTCCTTCGTTAACGGGAAGAAACCGTCTGCACCTACTGAACAGTTTCAGTGCAAATGCTCATGGGGGATGTTACAGGACACATCATATTGTCTTTCACCAGGAATCTGTTAAGATTCACGACAACTCTCTGTGATGAGTGGCATCATGCAATGTTTCCCAATCAATGCTTTTCCGTATGTCTTTTGTTGAGTAAGAGAATAGCACTTCAAATTGCTCTTGTCAACTATAAATTTACAATTTGTCGAAAAAAATGTAATTGTCTGCTCAATATTTAGTTAGTAGACAATTGCTCTTTCAATTTAGAAAAATGCAGAAAAGAATTCCTGTTGCACAATCCCTGATTTCGTATTAATGTAGAAATATGTATTATTTTAATCAAAAAAATAAATGTAAGGATAGAGCATGGCAAATATTGAAGAAAAAAATTACCGCAATGTAATCGGTTATATTAAAGAGTTGATAGAAAAAAAGGAATTGGGGCTCGGAGACAGACTCCCATCAGAAAGAGAGCTTTCAGAACGACTGAATATGAGTCGAAATTCAGTCAGAGAAGCACTCAGGACAATGGACAATATGGGAATCATTGAGAGTAGACAGGGAAGCGGAAATTATTTGACAGGAGATCTGTTAAAAAGTCTGACAGAATCGCTGAGCATGATGGTTCTGCTCAATAAGATCAACTATATTGAAATTAGTCAGTTGCGAAGAGCAATTGAAGTGCAGACGATGGCACTCGTGATAGAAAAGGTGACGGAAGAGGATTATGAGCAGGTGGAAGAAATTCTGAACGAGATGAAACGTTGTAACAAAGAGGAATGTGTGCAGCTGGATAAGCAATTTCATTATAAGCTGGTCGAGATTTCGGGAAATGGTCTGATGCATTCGATTTTACATTCACTGTCCGAGGTCTTAGAACAATTTGTGGAACATGTGCTGAACACGACGAGAATCGAATCCAGAAATCAGTTGTATGACACGCATTGGAAGATACTCACAAGTATCAGGGAACATAATCTGATTATGGGAATCAATGCGGTAAATGAACACTATGATGTGATAGATAATGCATTGCAATCAGATTTTATGGTTAACGCTGAACTGGAAAATAGTTGATAGGATTTTTTTAGAATGATTTTTCATAGCAGAAATAGACAAAATAAGACAGCAAATTTCAAATAATTTCACTTTTTTTAGTAAATTTCTAATTGACAAGATGAAAAAGTAAGTTTAAAATACACGATTGGTAGTATCAATTTTGGACTGCCTGAAAAATAAAGATCGAATACAAAAAAGATAGAAAAGCAACGTGGAAACGGAGGATAAAAAGTGAAATATTTAAAGCAATTTGGAATTATTCTATTCATTTCATTTATCGGCGAAGCGCTCAAAGAGCTGCTGTCTCTACCGGTACCAGCGAGTATATATGGTCTGCTTTTGATGTTGGTCGCATTGAAAACAGGAATCCTGCCACTGGAAAAAGTGAAAGATGCAGGAAATTTTATGATCGAGATCATGCCACTGATGTTTATTCCGGCTGCAGTAGGACTGCTGGTAACATGGGATTCTCTGAAGGCAATATTTGTACCGATCGTCGTGATTATCGGTGTTACGACGGTACTGGTCATGGTGGTTTCAGGACGAGCAACTCAGTTTGTCATCAAATGGGAAAGGAAGAGAAAAGTTGAAAGAGATATTGAATAATTCCCTGTTTTTTGGAGTTGCGATCAGTCTGATCGGATATGAACTGGGACTGATGATAAAGAAAAAATGTAAGCTTGCAATATTTAATCCACTCTTAATTGCAATTATATTTGTTGTAGTATTTCTGTTAGTGATCAAAGTTGATTATGACAGCTATTATAGCGGTGCAAAGTATCTGAGTTATCTTTTGACACCGGCAACGGTCTGTCTGGCAATTCCATTGTACCAGCAGTTAGAACTGTTGAAGAACAATATCCGTGCAATCCTGGTCGGTATTGTATCCGGAGTTCTGACGAGTATGACAAGTGTTCTGGTGCTCTGTATTATATTTGGACTGAATCATGAGCAGTATGTCACACTTCTTCCAAAATCTATTACGACAGCAATCGGAATGGGTGTATCGGAAGAATTTGGAGGAATTGTAACAATTACAGTTGCTGTCATTATTATTACAGGCGTTTTTGGTAATATTTTTGCAGAGGTGATCTGTAAATGTTTTCGTATCACAGAACCTGTAGCCAGAGGAATTGCAGTTGGAACGTCTTCTCATGCAGTGGGAACGGCCAAAGCAATGGAAATGGGAGAAGTGGAAGGAGCAATGAGCAGCTTGTCAATAGCAGTTGCAGGTCTCCTGACAGTTATTGGTGTATCGGTATTTGCACAGTTCCTGTAGAAGATAAATGAAACAAAATTAGAAATGTGTCATAAAATAAATGTAACATGCACGGAAAGTCTCGATTAATTTGTAGAATTAGGAGATTTCCCGTGCTATTCTTATATTTGGGAGAAAATCAATCGTAGCGTATTGAAATGAAATAGTGGGAAATTATAACCACAAGCAAACGAATAATAACAAACGAAACAAATAATAACAAACTAGTAAATAAAACATAATCACAAATTATAACAAAATAAAGAAGTTTGAAATAACAGGAGGAAAAGAGATGGCCTGGTTGAGTGTAGATTTTGATTCAAAGGCATTACGAATGCCATGTTCACTGGATATTCTGATGCCACAGGGACACGGAAATTATAAAACAGTTTTTTTATTACATGGAGCAGGTGGAGATAGGACCACATGGTTACTGAAGACGCGAATATCGGATTATGCAAGCCAGAGAAATCTTGCTGTAATTATGCCATCTGGCAATAATAGCTTTTATGTGAATAATGTGAATGGTAAAAATTACGAAGATTTTATAAGTGAGGAACTTCCGGCACTTACAAAGACCTGGTTCTCACTGTCTGATCGCAAAGAGGACAGACTGATTGCAGGGATGTCGATGGGAGGATATGGAGCATTTGTAAATGCCATGCATCATCCGGACGTCTTTGGATATGCAGCATCATTTAGTGGAGTACTTGATATTGTTGCACGTTTTGATAAGCCACAGGGGCTTGATATGTGCCTGCCATTTGGGACCAGAGAGCAGCTTTTACATAGCAGAAATGACTTGTTCACACTGACAGAGCAGATCGCAAAAGAACAGATCACAAAAGAGCAGATCACAAAAGGACATATTGTGGGGGATTGCCTTGGAAAACAAGCGGTAGATAGTGGCATAAATTGCACAAAAGAACGTGCAGTGAGTGGCTCAGAAAGTGAATCCATAGATGAAAGCAGAACAAGATTTATGATCATGTGTGGTGAGCAGGATAAAAGAATTGAAATGAGTGAACGCCTGTATCAGCATATGAAACAGCTTGGATTGGATGTTCAATATCAGAGTGCACAGGGAAAACATGATTTTACATATTGGGACAGCTGCTTGCAGCCAACATTCGACTGGTTTCTGAAAGGAGGAGATAACAATGGCCGTATTTAAGACAAATGTTTTCTCAATGTTTTTGAAGCAGAATATGGATGTGACAATTATTCTGCCAGAAGGTTTAAAAGAGGGTGAAAAGCTGAAAACAATCTGGCTGTATCATGGATCGAGCGGGGATCATACTGGATGGCTCTATCATACAAAAATCGTGGAGTATGTAAAAGAGTATCATTTTGCGGTCGTGCTGCCTAATGTACATGAATCCTGTTTCGTGGATATGAATATCGGAAGAAAATATGGCTCGTATGTAGGAAAAGAACTGGTGTCGACAATTCAACAGATGTTTCCAGTGATGTCTGCGGAAAGAAAAGACAATTATGTAAGTGGATTTTCGAACGGTGGATATGGCTGTCTGCATGTGGCGTTGTCGAATCCGGATACATTTTCGGTTGTTGGCGCATTTTCAGCAGGAGATAAAGCGGATTCGGATTTTGCAAACGATGGATCAGCAAAATCAATTGGCAGGATCAGACTTTTTGGTAGCGGAGATTTGAATGAAAATGCATATGGATTAAAATATCTTGCACAGAAACTGATTGATGAGGATCTGCAAAGACCCATTATTTATCACGCCTGTGGAAGCGAAGATCCATGGCTTGATAAGAATGAAATACTCAGAGACTTCTTTCTTGCGCATGGAGAACAGTTCGATTATACCTATGATCAGATTGAAGGCGCAGGGCACACCTGGGAATTCTGGGAGGAAGAATTTGTTCGATTTTTGCATTTCCTTGGGATGAAAGGTATGGAAGAGGAAAAGTAAGAGGCAAATTCAAAAGAAGATAAAATATTAGAAAAGCAGGGCATCTTGTATGGCCTGTTTTTTTGTGCTAGAAAGGGGACTGGATAAAAATGGCGCTGGAATCCGGAAAAGATAAGATAAAGTATGTAGATGTAAGCGGTTTTTATCTGTACTTTATGAAGAGCATTTGCAAAGACAACTTACTCACGGATTTTTACCGCATATTATAAGTACAGATATAGCTATGGGGAGGCTCTCTGTTATGTATCTTCACAACAAGAAGGTCCTGGTCTTAAAAGGGGATGGACGACAGAAATATCTGACACAGCTGATGCGTGCAGATGGTTGTAAAGTCAAGTACGAACCGGAATTATCGCCAGAAGAACGAAATGAGGCAGTCAGAACGAGTGAAATCGTCATTGCGCCGGTTCCTGCAAAATTTGATTCCGGGCAGACCAGTATAGATGAGTATATGAATATCCAGGTGTTGCTGGGAGGCTGTATCCCGGGTATCATAACGGATTATTGCAGACAGAACAGAATTTATGTCTATGATTATATGAAAGATGAGCAACTGATTGATTATAATGCCATTGCAACGGCAGAAGGGGCGATTGCTGAGACAATCGTCAATAGTGAGATCAATCTGACAGGAAGCAAATGTATCGTATATGGATATGGCCATTGTGGGCGTGTTCTTGCAAAAAAATTAAAAGATTTTGGTGCGGAGGTCACGGTCGCAGTCAGAAGAAGCGAAGTGATCGATCGAGCCGTAGAGGATGGATTTGATGCGACAGATTTAAGAATTGCAGGTAAAAAAATCGGTTCGTATGCATTTATTTTTAATACGATTCCATCAATGGTGATCGACGATGAAACGGTAGAACAGGTTGCAAAAGATGCGGTCATTATGGATATAGCATCGAAATACGGCGGTGTGGATTATGAAGCTGCAGTAAAATGCGGCGTTAAGGCAATTCATTCTCTAGGCATTCCGGGAAAATATTCACCGCTCGCTTCCGCTAAGGGCATCTATGCATGTATCAAACGGATCGAATAATAGAGGAGCAGTTAGAACAAAGGCTTGCGTAAAGACGCAGAAATGAGGGAGTTTTATGGATATTAAAGGCAAAAGGGTAGGCGTGGCAGTTACCGGCTCTTTCTGTACTTTTTCAAGAATATTTAAGCAGATACAGGTACTTGTGGACAGAGGTGCTGATGTAACAGTTATTTTTTCTAATTCGTCAGCAACGATGGACAGCAGATTTGGAAACTGTAAAGATTTTATGCAAAAAGCAGAAGAAATTACTGGTAAGAAGCCATTTACAACGATTCAGGAAGCAGAGCAGATCGGTCCTGGAAAATTATTTGACATACTGACAATTTTCCCATGTACAGGAAATACAATGGCAAAACTGGCGAACGGAATTACAGATTCTGCCGTATTAATGGCAGCTAAGGCACATATGAGAAATGAAAGACCACTTGTCATCGCGGTGTCCACGAATGATGCACTGGGAATGAATCTGAAAAACATTGGTCTGTTAATGAATGTAAAATATATCTACTTTGTTCCATTTGGACAGGATAATCCACAGAAAAAGCACACATCCATGGTTGCACACATGGAAATGCTGGTACCTGCACTTGAGGAAGCACTTGAAAGCAGACAGTATCAGCCAGTTATTATCAGCCCGTATTCGGAGGTGGGAAAGTAAATGTGTGGAATAGCCGGATTTAGTAGCTTTAAAGTGGATTATATGAGTCAGCGGGAACACTGGCTGAAAGTGCTTTTGAACATGAACCGGGTGCAGAAACACAGAGGACCCGATGAAGATGGAACGATGCTTACGTCATCCTGTGGATTTGCCCATGTCAGGTTATCAATTCTGGATCTGGCCAATGGACATCAGCCAATGACCGCCTATCAGGATCAGAAGATGTGTGCGGTCGTGCATAATGGTGAAATCTATAACATGAATGAGATCAAGAAAGAACTGGAGGCAGAAGGGGTCACTTTTAGAACGACCAGTGATACAGAGGTCATTTTGCGAGCATATATGCAGTATGGTGAAAGCTTCGTTGAAAAGATGAACGGCATCTTCGCTTCTGTGATTTGGGATGAACGCAGGAACAAAATGTTTTTGTTCCGTGATCACCTGGGAGTAAAACCGTTATTTTATACGGTAAATGACAATCGTATCATCTTTTCTTCTGAAATGAAAGGATTGTTTGAATATCCTGGATTTACATCTGTAATCGACGATAACAGTCTGCGAGAGGTATTTGGACTGGGACCGGCAAAGACATATGGAAAAGGTGTATTTAAAGATGTGTATGAAGTGCTTCCGGGACATTTTATTGAATACGATGAGCAGGGGGTGCATGATCATACGTATTGGCAGCTGGAAAGCCATGAACATACAGACGACTTTGAAACAACAGTTGCAAAGACAAGATGGCTGGTCGAGGATGCGGTTAAGAAACAGATGCTTTCAGATATTCCAATCAGTACATTCCTGTCAGGTGGCGTTGACAGCAGCCTTGTCACAGCAATTTGTGCGAAGGAACTGAGAAAACAGAATAAATGTCTGAATACCTTTTCATTTGACTTTGTAGATAATGATGTATATTTCAAAGCAAATAGTTTTCAGCCTTCTCAGGATCGGCCATGGGTGGATAAAATGGTGGAATCGGCAAAGACTTGTCACCGATACCTTGAATGCGATAACCAGTCACAGATCGATTATCTGTTCAAGTGTGTTGATGCAAGGGATTTACCGTGTATGGCAGATGTAGAATCCTCCATGATGTATTTCTGCTCTAAGGTCGTTGGATATAACAAAGTTACACTGACTGGAGAATGTGCCGACGAAATCTTTGGCGGATATCCATGGTTCCACAAAAAAGAGTGCTTTGAAGCCGACAACTTCCCATGGTCCATGGATATGGCACCGAGGGAAAATCTGTTAAAGGACGATGTCCTTGATACGCTGAAACTTGAGGAGTATGCAAAAAATGCTTATTACAATACCATTGCAGAAACGCCAGTACTTCCAGGGGAGAGTGCAGAGGAGAAACGGAGAAGAGAAATTGCATATCTGAATATCCGCTGGTTCATGGTGACATTGCTCGACCGCATGGATAGAACGAGTATGCATTGTGGTCTGGAAGCCAGAGTTCCACTTGCAGATTACCGGATCCTGTCCTATGTGTGGAATGTACCATGGAGCATGAAGACACCTAATGGAATGGTCAAAGGATTGCTTAGAAATGCAGGAAAAGGCCTTTTGCCAGATGAGGTCCTGTTCCGTCCAAAGAGCCCATATCCAAAGACATATCATCCAAAATATGAGAAAATGCTCAGTGATATGTTGATGGAAGTTCTACATGATTCTTCAGCACCAATCAGAACTTATATAGATAATAAAAAGGTCGAAAAATGGCTGGCAACGCCATCGGATTATGGAAAACCGTTCTATGGACAGCTGATGGCCGGTCCACAGCAGATCGCATTTTTGCTTCAGGTCAATTACTGGCTGGAAAAATATTCAGGAAAGAAAACAAGATAGATTGTACTTTATTTTGTACAATATAACAAATAGAAAGTAGGAATAGTGCAACATCCCCCATTTTTCATTGTTTTATATAAAGAAAAAGCTGGGGGATGTCTTATTTTCTTCTATGGAAAAATATAACAAAGTATGGTATCCTTTTAAAAGTGAGTCAAAAAAACAGAGGTTTTCACAACACGATTTTATCGCGCAAGATTACAGTACCGCACTCTTTGTGAAGATCTAAATGGAAAGCGGTATGGAGAGATAAAAATGGACAGTTTTGTATACAGTATCAATGCGACAGTGCCAATCTTTCTGGTTATGATTATTGGCGGCATTATCAGAAAACTTAATATCATTGATGAACATTTTGTAGATAAGGCGAACAAGTATGTTTTTCATGTTGCGTTACCGCTGTTACTTTTCAAAGATATCGCAGAAGCTGACATACGATCGGATTTTGATATCCATTTTGTCCTTTACTGTATGCTCGTTACAACATTTTCCTTTACTGTTATCTGGATTCTTACAGAAGTATTTATGAAGGATGACACGATGAAAGGAAGCTTTGTACAGGGCTCGTTCAGGAGCAGTGCAGCAGTACTTGGACTTGCATTTATTCAGAATATGTACACAAATACTGGCATGGCACCGCTGATGATCGTTTCAGCCGTACCACTTTACAATATATTTTCTGTTATCGTTCTTACCTTTAAGAGTAATCGTGCCGATAAAAGTGGCAATGGTAAGGATAATATCAAAAAAGCTTTTATAAACATTTTAAAAAATCCAATTATTATTGGAATCTTTCTGGGATTGCCATTTTCAATCCTACAGGTCAAATTTCCAGTTATCATAGAAAAAACAATAACAAGTGTGTCCTCGACAGCAACACCAATTGCTCTGATCGTTATTGGTGCAGGATTTGAGGGCAGAAAAGCAATTAAAAAGATCAAACCGACAGTCATTGGATCAGCAATTAAGCTGGTAATTCAGGCGGCTATATTCCTTCCGGTTGCAGTCTGGATGGGTTTCCGCAATCAGGAACTGATGGCGATCTTGATTATGCTGGCATCACCATCTACAGTCAGCTGCTATATCATGGCAAAAAATATGGATAATGATGCAGTGCTGTCATCAAGTATTATCGTACTGACAACACTTTTATCGTCTGTAACACTGACCGGATTGATCTTTCTTTTGCGTATGGGCGGATACGTATAAAGAGAAGACAAAGGTAAATATAAGACGTGTCATTCTGCACAGGTTGTGTTAGAAAGGCTATGTATTTTTGCGCCCTTTTTCAAAATCAACATGTAAAAATATCATTTTCTTTTACAGTTTGTATGTAGTATTTTAAGTACAAAAAAAGTACAATCTCCTAAAATATTCCTCAAAGACAGACCGCATCTGACTTGCAGGATTTTTGTAGAAATTAAGCGTGACATTTTATGAAAAATGCATCTTGAAAAAAGGACATGCAATCATTATAATATACAAGATATTGCGATTTAGCAAAATCATACCACAAAATATTGATATATTCAGGTGGTATTGAATATATAAATAGAACAGGTCGGCAGTGGTAACAGCTGTTGTCTGGCAATAAGCAGAAGGAGAATATTGGAATGAAAGTTCAAAAACGAGATGGTAGAATAGTTGCGTATGAGAGGGGCAAAATCGTTAAAGCAATTCAGAAGGCGAACAGTGAGGTAGATGAAAAAGACAGAGCTGACGAACAGACGATTAGCAATATCACATCTTACATTGAAAAGAGCGAAAATGAACTGATGGCAGTTGAGTCCATTCAGGATATGATCGAAGAGAGACTGGTCAGCATTGATAAATATGCACTTGCTAAAAAGTACATTATTTACAGATACCAGCGTTCTATTCTTAGAAAATCAAACACAACAGATGAATCAATCCTGAAGCTGATCAGAAATGAAAACAAAGAGCTTGCCGAGGAAAATTCAAATAAGAATACAATTCTGGCATCTACACAGCGTGATTATATCGCTGGTGAGGTCTCACGAGATCTGACAAAGAGAATGCTGCTTCCAGAGCATATTGCACTTGCTCATGAAAATGGTGTGATCCATTTTCACGATGCGGATTATTTCATTCAGCCAATCTTTAACTGCTGCTTGATCAATATCGGGGACATGCTTGACCATGGTACGAACATTAACGGAAAAATGATCGAATCACCAAAGAGCTTTCAGGTTGCATGTACAGTTATGACTCAGATTATTGCTGCAGTTGCCAGCAACCAGTATGGTGGACAATCTGTCAATATCAAGCATCTTGGTAAATACTTAAGAAAGAGTAAGGATAAATTCAGAAGAGAATTGCTTGACGATATGAAAGATGATCCAAGACTTGATGAGGACCTTCTCGATAAATTGGTAGCAATTCGTCTGAAAGATGAACTGAAATCCGGTGTACAGACAATTCAGTATCAGATCAATACATTGATGACTACAAATGGACAGTCTCCTTTTGTGACCCTTTTCCTTCATATTGATGAAGAAGATGAATATGTTGATGAAACAGTCATGATCATCAAAGAGATCTTAAGACAGAGACTAGAGGGTACAAAAAATGAAAAAGGTGTCTATATAACACCTGCATTTCCAAAGCTGATCTATGTATTGGATGAGAACAACTGTTTAAAGGGTGGTAAATATGATGATGTTACCAAACTTGCAGTTAGATGTTCTGCAAAGAGAATGTATCCAGATTACATTTCTGCAAAGAAGATGCGTGAAAATTACGAAGGAAATGTATTTAGCTGCATGGGATGTCGTTCTTTCCTGTCTCCTTGGAAAGATGAGAACGGAAATTATAAATGGGAAGGCAGATTCAACCAAGGCGTTGTCAGCCTGAATCTTCCTCAGATCGGTATTATTGCCAACGGAGATGAAGATTTATTCTGGAAACTGATGGATGAAAGATTACAGCTTTGTTATGAAGCTCTGATGTGCAGACATAAGGCACTTGAGGGAACATTATCAGATGTAAGCCCAATTCATTGGCAGTATGGCGGTATCGCAAGACTGAAAAAAGGTGAAACAATTGATAAATATCTGCACAACGGATATTCTACAATGTCACTTGGCTATATTGGTCTGTATGAAACAACCAAGTTAATGAAGGGTTGCAGCCAGACAACACCAGAGGGGGAAGAATTTGCTCTTCGTGTCATGAATCGTTTAAGAAAAGCAGTTGATGACTGGAAAGACGAAACAAATATCGGTTTTGGTCTGTATGGTACACCTGCTGAAACGCTCTGCTACAGATTTGCAAGAATTGACAGACAGAAGTTCGGTGTCATCAAAGATGTAACAGATAAGGGATATTACACAAATTCTTATCATGTTGATGTTCGTGAAAAAATTGATGCATTTGATAAATTCAGATTCGAAAGCCAGTTCCAGAAGATCAGCTCTGGTGGCGCAATCTCATACGTAGAGATTCCAAACCTTGCTAAGAACATTACTGCACTTGAAGAACTTGTAAAATTTATCTATGACAATATCCAGTATGGCGAATTCAATACCAAAGCAGATTACTGTCAGGTATGTGGTTATGATGGAGAAATCATGATTAACGATAAGATGGAATGGGAATGTCCACAGTGCCACAACAAAGATCATTCTAAGATGAATGTCACAAGAAGAACCTGTGGTTACCTCGGAGAAAATTTCTGGAATGCTGGAAAGACAAAGGAAATTAAGGACAGAGTATTACATCTGTAGAGTAGAAGATTTATGGAAAGTTACATGAAATCATTCCATAAACAACTTATTTAAAAGTAAATATTGTATTTGATAGAATAAAAAAAGGATCTGGAGAACATTCTCAATGGTGTTAAGTTAAGGATTCAAAGAGAAGTTAGTATCGTTTGCGATA
>CAJMQE010000091.1 GCA_905215405.1 uncultured bacterium | reverse complement strand
AGCAGGTAAAAAGCTTTGCTGTGATGAATTTTTGCTTACAGCGAAAATAATTCATTATACTTTGAACTTTACAACAGGCAGATTTCATAATATGATAAAGAATAAATGGATTGTAAAATGCAGAGTATGACTTCATATAAAAGTGGCGATCAGGAATTCTGAAAAGCACTGTTCATATATACGGTCATATGATACAATTACACGTACTACGCCGGTCATTTGCATGACGGACGCTGAAATTGGAGGAAATTATGGATCAGGAAATGTTTATAACTGCGGTAGAAAATCTGAAAGAGTTTGCAAGAGTAAATGGCAGTCAGGTTACAAAGCAGGATATATTAGATGAATTTAAAGGAATCGAACTGAATGATGGTCAGCTGCAGCTCGTATATGGATATCTGCAGTCCAATAAGATCAAAATTACGGATGTCGATCTCAAAGAAAATAAATTTGAAGAAATTATGGACAAGTCCATTGAAGGACAGGTCGATGCAGAAAATGCAGTGGATGAAGAATCTGCAAAGAGACAGGAAGCAAAACTGCAGGAAATCAATGAACAGGATAAAAAATTCATGGATCAGTATCTGGAGGATCTGAAAGGCACAAAGAGAATGTCTCAGGCAGAACAGGATCAAATGATGGAAAAAAGCCAGCAAGGTGATAAAAAGGCTGAACACAAACTGGTAGAGTCTTTTCTGTTAAGCATTGTGGACTGGGTGCAACCATTCCAGGGAAAAGGTGTTCCAGTCGCAGATCTGATTCAGGAAGCTAATCTAACACTGTTAATGCTGCTCGCAGAAGGTGAGTGCGGAGTGCAGTTCGAAGAAGAACTCGTAAAGCGTATCAATACGGCTTTGCAGAATTCTGTTGATGAACAGAAAGATACTTCGATGACAGGACAGAAGATCTTGAACAAAGTAAATGCGGTAAATGACTGCGTTGAACGTATGTATGATGAACTGAAACGAAAAGTAAGTGTTCAGGAAGTAGCTCAGGAAATGGGAATCTCAGAGGAAGATGTCAAAGAAGCAGCAGACCTTTCAGCCGATCATATTGAACATTTAAAGCTCGAAAAATAAAAACAAGATATTGACATATACAGAACTTCATGTATAATATACATTTGCACCGAGAACATGGATCTGAAAACTCAGGTCATTGTCCGGATGGTGATATTTGATGATGTAAAATCATACAGAAATCAGCCGAATTTTGTATATATATAATAGAAAAGTAAATGATAAAATTCTTGATAAAATCATGTAAATGAGCTATACTATCAGTAAGTTAAATGAGTCGCATTTGTAATTGAATATTTTCCTGGAATGTGCGCCAACCTGCTATTTTGAACCTACATTTTTATAACGGGTATCCTAAATCTATAATCTCAATGTCAGGCCTCCGATTGCAGTGGAAGACAGCGGATTATGTGCGGTAACCCACCTAGCTCTGCTAGGCGTCAAACTGTGGGAAACGGCATTTTGGGAAAATAAAAAAAGAAATCATCTTAGATGGTTTCTTTTTTTGTGCCTTTTTTAGCAGAAATAATTTCATACAGATTTTAATCATAATCAGGCTGTCCTGTTAATATCTTAGGAGAGGATGACAAACTTATTTCAGGAGGACAAGTAGATGAGAAAACCAGGTTCAAAAGTAGTGCTGTTTTTTTTACTGATCGCACTTGCAGCGACCGGAATTATATTTGGAATCAAGTATCTGAGAAAAGAACAGACAGTGGATAATAATTATATTACCAGAGGGCAGGCTGCGAGAATGATTGCACTGGCAGCAGATGAAGATGGAACCATAAGCGAATCGGGAAATAACTGGTATGACAAATATATGACATATGTTAATGAAAATGGCTACATGAAGGGGAAAGATGCAGGGGACTATCTGACAAATGCGGATACGCTCTATTTTTTGAATGCAATTGGAAGAAAAGATATGTCTCTGTCGTTTGCACTTAATGACAATCAGAAGAGGATTGGGAAAAATGATTTCATAGAAGTCTTTACAAATTCTCTGGAAATTTTGGATCCACAGAAAAAAGTTACACGGGTCGAGGCGGGAATTGTTGGAACTCCGTCGAATTTAAAAGAGGCAAAGGCATGGCAGGCGTACACGACCAAAGGTGTGTTTGGCTTTGAGGGGTTGGTGTTAGATTATGCAATAGATAAAACGGCAGTCATGCTCGTGAAGGCTGATCAGATTTTATGTGTGACAGATGTGACAGATGGCGTGACTTATAAAAATGTCTGGGTGGAAAATGGAACAGATACCAAGTTGAAGATCTATGCTTATGGAACGTACCGTGAATTCTCAATCAAGAATCTGACACAGGATATTTCAGGCGTGCTGGCAGATGTGGTAATCAAAGACAAGACGGTAAGCAGTGTCAATATTAAAACAGACACGATATCTGGAAAAGTGCTTTCTGTCACGGATGAGTACATAGAAATTGATGGATATGGCCGTGTACCATTGGATACAGAATATCAGATCTACGATAATTATAATGGATTTTCAGTCAAGAGCTATCAGGATATTATAGTGGGATATTCTCTGCAGGATTTCATTGTTGCAGAGGGGAAAATCTGTGGAGCAATCATTTCAGCACCATTAAATGTTGATAATATCAGGGTACTCATAAAGACCAACGGATTTAAAGATCTGTTGCATGACAGTGTCAGCCTGACATCAGATCAGGATTTTACACTCAGCTTTAATGAGACAGAGGAACGGCATAGCGCGGGAGAAGTCATCACGATAGACAGGGAGAGTCCATATCTGACAGATGGCAGAGTAAAGGCGCAGGCAGATGGAGAAGGAAGTATTACGATCACATCGCTGAATCGTTCCCAGGGTGCTCCATCCTATGAGGGGAGCATTGAAGTATCTCAGGAAGATGGCGGTCTTGCCATTGTTAATGAAGTGTTAATTGAAAAGTATTTAAAGAGGGTGGTACCAAGCGAGATGCCGGTCAAATTCGGAGTGGAAGCGTTGAAGGTGCAGGCGGTTTGTGCCAGAAGTTATGCCTACAAGCAATTGACAAATAACAATTACAGCCAGTATGGTGCACATGTGGATGATAGTACACAGTATCAGGTCTATAACAATGTAAGTGAAAGTCCTGATTCCAATACAGCAATCGCACAGACGGACGGACAGGTGCTCACATATCAGGATGAAGTCGTACAGACTTATTATTATTCTACATCCTGTGGGTATACAACGGATGTCAGTATCTGGGGGACAAATGCTTCGGATTATCCATATTTTCATGCACGAGAAGTTGGTAGTGATAACCAGGAACTGGACCTTACAGATGAAGATACATTTCGTTCGTTTATCACAACATCAAACAGTTCTGAATATGATAGCGGATTTCCATTATACCGCTGGAAATGGAATCTGACCGTTCAGGAGCTCAGCGATAGTTTTAACAGTAAGCTTGCTGAGCGCTACCGGGCATTTCCGACTAGAATTCTGACAGAGGATGCCGATGGAGAATTTCGTTCAAGGAGCATTAGTACGGTGGGAAATATTCAAAGTATTGAAGTGAACACAAGAGTTGCAGGTGGTGCGGTGAATTGCATTACAATCACAGGTAGTGCCGCAACAGTAAAGATTGATGGGGAAAGTAATATCAGATATCTGCTCGGAGTCGTCAATGTTCCACTTGAAACAGCTGATGGGGGAACAACGACCATGTCAAGCATGCCAAGTACATTTTGTATCTTTGATCCAGTCTATACGGATTCTAATCTAACTGGTTTTGTGATAACCGGAGGCGGATACGGGCATGGAATCGGTATGAGCCAGAACGCGGTATCCGCAATGACGCAACAAAATATGTCCTATGCTGAGATTCTGCAGTTCTTCTATGAGGGAACGCAGGTAAAAAGGATTACGGGATAATTTCTGAATAAATGATTGGCTAGAGAGTTCATGCAATATAAAACGCCCTCATGCAGCAGGATAGTTGAACAATCGGTAAAAGATCTGTTCTTCTATAGCCTGTCAGTATGAGGGCGATTTTTTATTATTGCTGCATATTGTTTCGAAAACATTTAAACATTTTCAGACTTAAAATTTCATGCTCCAGAAATGTGTTGAATTCTGCACCCAAAAATATAATGATCATGCAGGCATAGAGCCAGATCAATGCAAAAATAAAAGTGGTAAGACTTCCATACATATTGGAAAAATTTTTGGAGTGATTTACATACAGGGAATAGAAGTGTGAAAATGTGTACCATCCAATCGTTGCAATGATGGCACCGGGAAGTTCCCGTACAAATGTTGCTTTTCTATTCGGTATAAATTTGTAGAGCATTAGGAACACGAGCAGCAGCAGTGATGCGAACAACAGCGTTTTGTTATCCAGAATGCTCTGCAGAAATCTGGATATATTCGGAGTCGCATTCGTTGTCAGTGCAATCATTTGACTGCCAAATACAAGCATGACCAGAGTAATGATCAGTGTGATGATAAAGATCAACATATAAATAGAAGAAAGAATACGCTGGATAATAAAATTACGGGATTCTTCTACATTATAGATGACATTGAAGCCTTTCATCAGTGACATAACTCCTTTTCCGGCTGCCCAGATCGCAGAAATGGCACTGACAAAGGAAAGAGTCAGTGTGGAGTTGTCGTATAGATCTGTGACGATGCTGGTAAGCAGGTCGTGAATGGTTGCAGGTGCTACCTGATAAAAGATATCAAGCATGTCCGTAAGTTCGATCGGGAGAAATCTTATGAGCGTCAGCATCAGCATGACGAATGGGAAAAAACTTAAGATCAGATAAAAACAGGACTGCGCGGCATAGCCGGTAATATTGTCATTCGATATTTTTCTAATGATCTCTTTAATGGCAAAAAATAACCTCATATTATTCTCCTTCGGGATGTTATAGTTCGATTATAAAGTATTTTATGTGATTTGACAAAATAAATTTTCCTGCCAACCAGCATTTTCTCATTTAGTCTTCGTAATATTTCCTTATTTCATACCTTTATAACTTGCATTAATTGGATTATTTAGTTACAATATAGTTTGTGGCTTTCCGCAAATTAGGTCGGATAAGCAATTATAAGTTAGAATGGTGATGAAATGGGAATACCTGTAAAATTACAAGTGTTTGAAGGTCCACTGGATCTTTTATTACATTTGATTGATAAGAACAAAGTAAATATTTATGACATTCCAATTGCCATCATTACAGAACAGTATCTGGACTACGTCCATAAAATGGAGCGAACAGATCTGAATGTGGTGAGTGAATTCCTTGTTATGGCGGCAACGCTTCTGGATATTAAATCCAAAATGCTTCTTCCAAAGGAAGTCAACGAGGAAGGCGAGGAAATCGATCCACGTCAGGAACTGGTCGAAAAGCTGCTGGAGTATAAGATGTATAAATATATGTCTTATGAGTTAAAAGACAGGCAGTTGGACGCAGGACAGGCAATGTACAAGAAACCCACGATTCCATCGGAAGTGGAGAAATATAAGCCACCGGTAGATCTGGAGGAACTTGTCGGAGATATGACACTGGAAAAGCTCAACGAAATCTTTCAGTCCGTGTTAAAACGACAGGAAGATAAGATCGATCCGGTCCGTTCTAAATTCGGCAAAATCGAGAAAGAAGAATTCAATCTGGAAGACAGATTTGAATATGTAAAGAACTTTTTGATGAATCACAGACAGTTCAGTTTTCGACAGTTATTATTACAGAACCATACGAAGATGGCAACAATTGTCACTTTCCTTGTTATTTTGGAACTGATCAAAACTGGGTTCGTCAGCATCGAGCAGGAATATACATTTGCAGATATCTATGTAACAGTGAAGAGAGATCCCGAACTCATTGGGGATCTGGAAGCAGCGTTATAATTTATACATGAGGTAAAGGCAGGAATAAAGTGTGGAATTAGAGAAAATTGAAGCGATTATTGAAGCAGTACTGTTTACGATGGGAGATTCTGTAGAAGTGGATAAGATTGCACTTGCAATCGGTCACGATATAGAAACGACCAGAAGAATCGTACATAATATGATGGACAAGTATGAAGCGGCAGACAGAGGAATCAGAATCATTGAACTGGAAAACAGCTTTCAGTTGTGCACCAAGCAGGAATACTATGAAAATCTCATAAAAGTAGCCAGCCAGCCAAGGAAACATGTATTGACGGATGTTATTCTGGAAACACTGTCTATCATAGCATATAAGCAGCCCATTACAAAAATGGAAATTGAGAAGATCAGAGGTGTCAGCAGTGATCATGCTGTCAGCAAACTGGTCGAATATGGTCTGGTCGAAGAGGTCGGAAGACTGGATGCACCAGGTCGTCCCATGTTATTTGGAACAACAGAGGATTTTCTGAGAAGTTTTGGTGTGCATTCTATTGATGAACTTCCTGAGATCAGCGAGGATCTTATGGAAAGTTTTAAAGAAGAAGCAGAACTGGAAGTAGAAGGAGAAGTCAGAGCACAGGAAGAAGCACAACAGGAAGAGGATACGATTACAATGGATATCTAAGAGAGTAAGTCAGACCTGAAGTGGAAACGATGTGCACAGATAAAGGGAGCAATCCTGAAAAATAAAAGAAAGGGTAAGTACACACTGACAGATTTGCCTGTGTACGGGTGACAGAATGGAAAGAAAAAATGCTTGGGAAAAGTATGATGAGGCAACATTTGATGAAGTATTTGATTTTGCAGAAAATTACAGAAAATTTATTTCTGAGTGCAAAACAGAACGTGAATGTGTTAAAAGTGCTGTAACAATGGCAGAAGAAGCAGGATATCAGAACCTTACAGAAATCATTGAAAAAGGTAAGAAACTGAAGGCTGGAGATAAGGTTTATGCAGTTAACATGAAGAAATCAATTGTACTTTTTAACATTGGTGAAGAACCAATTGAAAATGGTATGAATATTCTTGGTGCACACATTGATTCTCCAAGAATTGATTTAAAGCAGAATCCTCTGTATGAAGATTCTGATCTTGTTCTCTTTGATACGCATTATTATGGCGGCGTTAAGAAATATCAGTGGGTAACACTTCCTCTTGCTCTTCATGGTGTCGTTTCCCTGAAAAATGGAGAAACTGTTGAAATTTCCATTGGTGAAAAACCAGACGAACCAGTTGTCGGTATCTCAGACCTTTTAATTCATCTTGCCGGAGAGCAGATGCAGAAAAAAGGAGATAAGCTCATTGAGGGAGAAGATCTCAATATTCTTGTTGGTAGTATTCCTGCAAAAAAAGACGATAAGGATGAGGAATCTGGAAAGCAGAAAGTTAAGAAAAATATTTTAAGTATCTTAAAAGAGACTTATGGCATTGAGGAAGATGATTTCCTTTCTGCTGAAATCGAAGCTGTTCCGGCAGGACAGGCAAGAGACTATGGAATAGACAGAAGTATGATCATGGGATATGGTCATGATGACAGAGTTTGCGCTTACCCATCACTCGTAGCAGTTCTGAATCAGAAAAATCTGAAAAAGACAGGTGTCTGCATTTTGGTAGATAAAGAGGAAATTGGCAGTGTCGGTGCTACAGGTATGCATTCTAGATTCTTTGAAAATATGGTAGCTGAGGTAATGGACCGTATGGATGCATATTCAGAACTCAAAGTCAGAAGAGCTATGACGAATTCTAAAATGCTCTCATCTGATGTCAGTGCAGCATATGATCCAAACTATAGTAGCGTAAATGAGAGAAAGAACACCGCTTATTTTGGACGTGGTATGGTATTTAATAAATATACTGGTGCAAGAGGAAAGAGCGGTTCCAATGATTCTAATGCAGAATTCATTGGAGAACTCAGAAAGATCATGGATGATCATGATGTATACTTCCAGACAGCAGAACTTGGTAAAGTAGATGCAGGTGGCGGTGGAACAATCGCATATATTCTTGCAAATTATGGTATGAACGTAATTGATAGTGGAATTGCCGTTCAGAATATGCATGCACCATTTGAAGTAATCAGCAAGGCAGATCTTTATGAAACATTAAAAGGATATGAAGCATTCTTAAAAGAAGCTTAAAAATAAAGGTGGCAGAGGCGATATATTTCGTCAGCTGTCCCAAATAATAA
The DNA here is from genome assembly GCA_905215405.1 of uncultured bacterium. Classification (GTDB taxonomy): domain Bacteria; phylum Bacillota; class Clostridia; order Lachnospirales; family Lachnospiraceae; genus CAJMQE01. The sequence goes on along the minus strand of CAJMQE010000091.1, from coordinate 7,131 downwards.
AATGAATCAGAAGAAAGTGATAGGAGAACACGATGAAGTGGAATAAATATACAATTCAGACAACAACAGCAGCAGTTGATCTGATCAGTGCAATGCTTAGCGAACTTGGAATAGAAGGAATTGAAATCGAAGATTATGTACAGCTTAGTCAGAAAGAAGTAAAGACGATGTTCGTAGATTTTCTTCCAGATCTTCCACCAGATGATGGATCAGCTAGAGTCAGCTTTTATATTGATTCTGACGAAGATGATAACACGATCATGGGAAAGGTAAAAGATGGACTTGAAGAACTGAGAACATTCGTAGAAGTCGGTCCTGGTACAATTTCTGAGTCTGAGACAGAAGACAAAGACTGGATCAACAACTGGAAGCAGTATTTTCATCCGTTCTCCATTGGTGATCTGATCATCAAACCAACATGGGAAGAATATACAGATAAGATGAAGGGACACCTCGTAATCAATATCGATCCAGGTACAGCGTTCGGTACAGGCTCCCACGAAACAACACAGCTTGTTATTACACAGTTACAGAAATATGTGAAGAAAGATGATGTGATTCTGGATGTGGGCTGTGGCAGTGGTATTCTCTCAGTTGTAGGCCTTATGCTTGGAGCTGGTAAGGCAGTTGGTACTGATCTTGACCCAAATGCAATTATTGCCAGTCATGAAAATGCAGAAGTAAATAATATTTCTCTTGATAAGCTTGAAGTTATGGAAGGAAATATTATTGATGATAAGAAGATTAAGGATACAGTTGGTTATGAATGTTATGATATTGTATGTGCAAACATTCTTGCAGATGTACTGATTCCTTTATCAAAGATCATTACTCAGCATATGAAGCATGGAGCAATTTTTATGACATCCGGCATCATCAATACAAAGGAAGAAGAAGTGGTTGCAGCATTTAAAGAAAATCCAGAACTTGAAATTATGGAAATAAATCATAATGGTGAATGGGTCAATGTAACAGCCCGCAGAAAATAGGAGAAGTCATGTATCATTTTTTTGCTAAACATGAAAATATTTTTGCAGATCATATCGTAATCGATGGTGATGATGTAAATCATATAAAAAACGTTGTCAGATTAAAAGAAAATGACAATGTGATTATCAGTAGTGGAGATAACGTGGACTATTATTGCCATCTTTCTGAACTCGGAGAAGATCAGATCACAGCTGTAATAGATCAAGTAGATGAAGAAGGAAGAGAACTTCCATGCAGAATTTACCTCTTTCAGGGACTGCCAAAAGCTGATAAGATGGAATTGATCATTCAGAAAGCAGTGGAACTTGGCGCATGTGAAATCATACCGGTTGCAATGAAAAGATCCGTTGTAAAACTGGATGCAAAAAAAGAAGCGTCAAAGCTGAAAAGATGGTCAATGATAGCGGAAAGCGCTGCAAAACAGAGTAAACGTAGTATTATTCCAGCTATTACAAATGTAAAGACATTTAAAGAGGCTGTAGCATACGCAAACGATCTTGATGTTCTTTTGCTTCCATACGAATGTGCGGAAGGAATGGAAGAAACTAGAAGAATCGTGCGTGATATTAAACCTGGACAGAGCATTGGTATATTTATAGGTCCTGAGGGTGGATTTGAATCTTCAGAACTTGAACTGGCACAGGAGGCTGGCAGTAAGATCGTTACACTTGGTAAACGTATTTTAAGAACGGAAACAGCAGGAATGATGTTATTATCTGTTCTGATGTTTGAGTTGGAAGACAGGTAGTTTAATACAACTGAAAAGAAAGATGTGAGATAAAATGGAAGCATATTTAGATAATTCTGCAACGACCAGATGTATGAAGAGTGTCGTTGATACGATGGTTAAGGTCATGGAAGAGGATTACGGAAATCCTTCTTCCATGCATATGTATGGTGTAAAGGCAGAAAAATACATAAAAGAAGCAAAAGAAATATTTGCTAAAATATTAAAATGTCAGGAGAAAGAAATTCTTTTTACTTCTGGTGGTACAGAATCCAATAATATGGCAATTATCGGTGGAGCAATGGCGAACAAAAGAAATGGTAATCATATTATCGTTTCTTCTGTAGAACATGCTTCTGTAAAACAGCCAATGAGATTTCTGGAAGAACAGGGCTATAGAATTACATATTTACCAGTGGACCATGATGGGATTGTTTCGCTGGATGCATTAAAAGAAGCATTATGTGAGGATACTATTCTTGTTTCCTGCATGTATGCAAACAATGAAATCGGTGCAGTAGAGCCGATTGAAGAAATGGCTGAGATCATTCACGGTTTTAATCCGGATATTTTGTTCCATGTAGATGCTATTCAGGCTTTTGGTAAATTTAGGATTCACCCTAAAAAACAGGGAATTGATCTTTTATCTGTTAGTGGACATAAAATTCATGGACCAAAGGGCACAGGAATCCTTTTTATCCGTGATAAGGCAAAAGTAAATCCGATCATCCTTGGTGGTGGACAGCAGAAAGGTATGCGTTCAGGTACGGAAAATGTTCCTGGAGTTGCAGGACTTGGAGTTGCGGCTAAAGAAGTCTATACTGATTTTGAGGCAAAGATCGATCAGATGTATGAGATAAAGGAACAGTTCGTTAAAGGTATTCAGCAGATTGAGGGAACTCATATCAATGGCAAAACAGGAAGAGATTCTGCACCACATGTTGTAAGTGTCAGCTTTGATGGCATTAGAAGCGAAGTCTTGCTTCATGCATTGGAAGAAAAAGAAATTTATGTTTCTTCAGGTTCTGCTTGTTCCTCTAATCATCCATCACTGAGTTCTACACTGCAGGCAATTAAAGTTCCTGATCAGTTACTGGACTCTACGATCAGATTCAGTTTCTGTTTTGATACGACACCGGAACAGATTACATATTGCCTGGATCAGTTAAAGGAATTGCTGCCAGTCCTTAGAAGATTTACCAGACACTAAAATAAACATTGCCAATTGAAGAAGTTCGTATTAAGATAGTAATTGCTGTGCTACTTTTTACGGGTAGTGCTTTTGGTAGTGTTGATCAGTGCAGGAACTGGTGAACTGCAAAGAAAAAGAAAAGAGTTAAAGTTAGGAGATTACGAATGTTTAAAGCTTTTTTGATAAAGTATGGTGAAATTGGCGTAAAGGGAAAGAACAGATATCTTTTTGAAGATGCCCTGGTTAGACAGATCAATTATGCCTTAAAGAAAATTGATGGCAATTTTCATGTTAGCAAGGAAAATGGTCGTATTTATGCAGAAGCAGATTCAGAATTTGATTATGATGAAGCTGTAGAAGCATTACAGAGAGTATTTGGTATTGTTGGAATCTGTCCAGTTGTACAGGTAGAAGATACTGGATTTGACGATCTTTCTGATATTGTAATTAAATATATGCAGGATACATACAAAGGACAGAAACTGACCTTTAAGGTAAATGCAAGAAGAGCTAGAAAGAATTATCCAATGAATTCAATGGAGATCAATGCGGAAATGGGTCATAGAATTCTGGAAGCAATTCCTGAATTTTCAGTAGATGTCAGAAAACCTGACGTATTATTACAGATTGAAGTACGTAAAAAGATCAATGTATATTCTATGGAAATTCCTGGACCAGGTGGTATGCCAGTTGGTACGAACGGAAAAGCTATGCTTTTACTTTCAGGTGGTATTGACAGTCCTGTAGCAGGTTACATGGTCGCAAAACGTGGTGTTACCATTGATGCAACTTATTTCCATGCACCACCATATACAAGTGAAAGAGCAAAACAGAAAGTTGTAGATCTTGCAAAACTTGTTGCAAAGTACTCAGGACCAATCAACTTAAATGTTGTTAATTTTACAGATATTCAGTTATACATATATGAAAAATGTCCACACGACGAACTTACAATCATTATGAGACGATATATGATGAAGATCGCAGAAGAACTTGGAAAGGCAAGCGGATCAATGGGCCTTATTACAGGAGAAAGTATCGGTCAGGTCGCAAGTCAGACGATGCAGAGTCTTGCATGCACCAATGAGGTATGTACAATGCCTGTATTCCGTCCTGTTATCGGATTTGATAAGCAGGAGATCATCGATCTCTCAGAAAAGATTGGAACATACGAGACATCAATTCAGCCTTTCGAAGACTGTTGTACTATCTTTGTTGCAAAACACCCAGTTACAAAGCCAAACTTAAAGGTAATCAAGAATTCAGAATTGAAGCTTTCTGAAAAGATTGATGAAATGATGAAGACTGCAATAGACACAGTAGAAGTTATTCATATTGATTAATATATAACTGACAGAGAGCTGGTATGATGGATAAAACCTGAATACCAGCTTTTTTTGAGTAAAATAAAAGGCCCGATTTAAAATCGGACCTGTTTATTCTTTAATTAAACTAAGTATGGTGATAATACGGAAAGAATTGTTTCTGTTTCTGAATCTGCATGAATATTTAAATCGATTGGTTTTGATAAATCTAAACTAAAAATACCCATGATAGATTTTGCATCAATTACGTATCTTCCGGAAACCAAATCGAAATCTACATCGAATTTTGTGATGTCATTTACGAAAGCCTTTACCTTATCAATTGAGTTTAATGAAATTTTTACTGTTTTCATTTTCGTTACCTCCTAAAATGATTATTTTTTGCCGTGTAAATACAAGTTGTAAAGTAACCCAAAAAGTTGCTAAACCAAGCGAATCTTGTATTTCACTACCCAACAACTATATTATAGATTCCGTTAAAATATGTCAATATGCAATATTCACAATAAATATTTTGCGAATGTATACAAAACACCGGAAAGAAAAAAGACATGATACCTAGGCAGAAAGAGTTGATAAAAATTTTGACATACGCGGGAAAACACGTTATATTGTAATAGATTTTCTTTTGTGATTTATTACACTAGCGGATGGGAAATCAGAGGAATGTTGTTTTATGGATATGATTCAGTTGCACATAAAGAATCTTATTCTTAAATTGAAATGATATTGATATGGAACTATGAATATAGAAGGTAAGTATATAGTAAATCAAGAAACTTTCTTGTGAGGAACGTGATAAGATCGGTATATGGAAACTGGATTTATGGAGTAATAAGTAATACGAAAGACGGAGTAATGAATAGTGACATATAAAGTATAGTAAAGTTTAGTGATACAAAAACGGCTTTATAGAAAGATCATAAAAGAATGCTCTTATATATAGAAAGTTTATTTATAGAAAGACGTTGATAGAGAATTATATGCAAATAGTTCATATGCAGTTCATTCATATGTAAGTATGCCATATATAGTTAGTTCATATGCAGTTCATTTATATACAAATAGGTTATTTACAGATGGATCATATGTAAATAGGTCATACGTAAATAGGTCATACGTAAATAGATCATATGTAAATAGATCATATGTAAATAGGTCATATATAAACAGACCATTTTTTAAAAGCGTATATAAAGAAAGCGTATATATGGAATGCATATATAAATAGCACATATATAGGAAAATGATAGTTGGAAAGTTCATATAGTACAAAATTGTAAAGAGGGTAATCGATACAATTTTAGGTATTTTTATTAGAAGTTTATGATTGTTAAAGAAAAAGAAAGGAATTGCGAATAATCGCAGATGTATTAAATATGAGAAAAGTAGCATTACACAATTTAGGTTGCAAGGTAAATTCTTATGAAACCGATGCAATGGAACAGATGCTTGCCAAGGCAGGCTATGAAATCGTAAAGTTTGGAGAAGAACTGGCGGATATTTATATTATCAATACATGTTCTGTAACGAATATTGCAGATCGTAAATCAAGACAGATGCTTCATAAAGCTAAGAAGATGAATCCAGATGCGGTAGTTATTGCAACGGGCTGTTATGTCCAGGCTGAAGGAGAAAATATTCAAAAAGATGAAGCTGTCGATATTGTAATAGGAAATAATAGAAAAAATGATCTTTTACAGGTGATAGATAATTATTACCAGGATCAGAATAACAATATGGAACTGATCGACATAAATAAAGAAAAAGAATATGAAGAGATGTCGATTGATAGTGTTTATGAGCATACAAGAGCATATATTAAGATTCAGGATGGTTGCAACCAGTTTTGTTCTTACTGTATTATTCCTTACACACGAGGAAGAGTCAGAAGCAGAGATAAGGCTGCTGTAATCAATGAAGTGAAGAAAATCGTTGAAAATGGATATCAAGAAGTGGTTCTGACAGGAATTCATCTCAGCTCTTATGGAATTGATCAGGGAGAAGAGGAGGGCCTTTTAAATCTGATCTGTGCGCTCAATGATATTGAAGGTCTGAAAAGAATTAGACTTGGATCTCTGGAACCAAGAATTGTGACAGAGAATTTTGCTTCAACAATTTCAAAGCTTGATAAAATGTGCCCACATTTTCACTTGTCTTTGCAGAGTGGGTGTGATGCAACGTTAAAACGCATGAATAGAAAATATGATACGGCTGAATATTATGAAAAGTGTGAACTACTGAGAAAATATTTTGATAATCCAGCAATCACTACAGATGTAATTGTAGGTTTTCCAGAAGAAACACAGGAAGAATTTGAAATTACAAAGGAATTCCTGGAAAAGGTTCATTTTTATGAGATGCATATCTTTAAATATTCAAGAAGAAAAGGCACAGTCGCTGATAAAATGGAAAAGCAAGTAGATGATTCAGTGAAAAATGATAGAAGTAAAGTATTGCTTCAGTTAGAAAAGAAAATGTCCGATGAGTTCCGTACACAGTTTATTGGTGCTACGAAGGCAGTATTATTTGAAGAAGAGATTACAATTCAGGGTAAAGAATATGTAGTTGGACATACTATGGAATATTTAAAAGTGATTCTTCCATTAGAAAACGGAAATGAAGCGGAACAATATATTAATAAAATCATTAATGTATCCTTAGAAAAAGTGATGGAAAAAGGCGAAATATTGGGCTTTATAAAATAAAATAAAAAAACATGTAAAAATGTGTTGACAAAACATTGCATGGGTGGTAAGATAATCAAGTCGCCGCGAGAGAGCGGGACACACAAACAACTCCGAAAGGTGCATAGATACTGATTATCTTACATCCATGAGTTGAATATGAACATTGATAACTGAACAGTAAAACAACCCTGAAAATTCTATTAAGAA